>NZ_JBHFLL010000119.1:0-9160 GCF_041928595.1 Microcystis sp. BLCC-F209 | reverse complement strand
GGGAGCATCCCACTTTTGCAATAAGAAATTGTACTTAGATGCGAAATGCTTAGATGGCAAGCCTTTTCGGGAGTTCATAGATTTTTAACGGTTCTCTAAATTGTGTGATTCAAACCAGAATCGTTACTACAAAAGCCTTCTCCCCCTTCCGAGCATTTATACTCATTACATAATTGGGATGCTCCCGATTGTAAAGCTCTCGATTGATAGAGCTAATCCTCTCTTCCTGAAAATTAGCTTTTCTAAGCAAATTAACGGAGATTTCATTAATAACTTGAGTGCTAATAATCAAGTTTGATTCTTCAGTAATAGAAGTGGCAATAATGCGCTTTCTTTCTCTTTCCAAAACTTCTATTCGTTGATCCTCAAAGAACCGATAAAGCCAAATGTTAGTATCAATAAAGCTGGTTAACATTTTTATTTACGATTGGCGATTATAAATTTCATCACGAGAGAGAAATCCAGAGACTTTAACGGGATTTTCGGTTAAATCATCGATAATTTCCTGATTTTTGAGTTCTGAATTCGTTCTAGTCGTCGTTTGTTTGATCACAATAACTTGAACTTCGCTGTCTTCCCTCAAGTCCTGTTGGTATTCTTCGGGAATTTCGATAATACCTTGTTTGATTTTGGCTTTAAATTCCACTGCATTTAACATATTGTTGCTCTCGATCGACTGTCTATAGGATTAATTATAACAAACCTTGGTTAATCCCAACAGTTCCTTCGGAGCAAAAGTCCGCAGATTGGCATTAAAACTATTCTTTATTACTGGGTGAGCGCATCTCAAACGCTATTGATAATTGGCCGATTTTGTGATAGACCTGCCTATAGGAATGTCAAGTGATAATAGGCAATCAGAATAGTGACAAACTCGACCTATTTAGTCGATTGTTACTTAACAATTGAGACGGCAAATTCTACTCAAATATGCCTGAATCGTGGGCAAGCAACTCACACAAAGTTAATTTTACCAAGGATTGTTAAGATGCGCTTACGGGAGCATCTCATTTATGCAAGTGAGTAATTATACTTATCTATAAAACTGGTTTCTAGCAAGGCTTTCAAAATAGCTTGACATAAAAACCTGATTTAGGGGTTACAAAGGTGAGATGCTCCCTGCGCTTACCCTGTACCCCGAATAGGGTATTCTATGAAGATAGATCAGGCAGTGGTGCAATTCAGACTTGAATTAGCGCAACTCTTACATGAGAGTGAGATAATAGAAATATGTACCCCAGAATAATCCTGTAGATGGCATTACCTCGTTATCAAGTCACCCTTCAAGATCAATCTGGTTCTATTGGACAAGCTGAATTAACAGAAGCAACTCAAGATGATATGCCCTCATTAAAACGAGGAGAGTGCGAATTCTATTGGGAGTCTTTCTGGGAAAAAGCCGATTTTCAGTATCAGGCAATAGTTAAACTGACACTTAATGGAAAGTGTTTAGGTTTAGTTCATTTTTCGGCATTTAACGACTCTGTCGAAGATATTGAAGAACTTAAAAATAAGTCTCCAGAGTATATATTCATCGATTATCTAGAGAGAATTGATAAACAGACATCTTACAAGCCAGTGGGATTATGGTTAATCTGGTATGTAGTCAATATGGCATTGTCGCTATGTACTGGGGATTGTCATGAAACTTTGATTTTGCTGCACTCTCTCTCAGAGGCGATCCCCTATTATGAAAAGCAGGTTATGATGGAGGGTATCAATTGGGTAACACTAGCACCAGGAGAGGAAGGCTATGCTTTCAGGTTTACTAAACAAGGGGCAAAACAGTTTTGCGACAGAATCCAACAGCGATACAGCCCAGCAAAATTCTTTGAATGAAAAATATTTATCTGAAGATGCAAGTGACGTTATAAAAGCTGGCTCTAAATCTTACATGAATTATCGAGAACGGGCTGAATGGTTGAAAAAGTTAAAACAGCCGAAACAGGAAAACTAGGGTTAACTGTGATCTTTCAATATAAAATTCCCCTGAAAAAGGGGAATTTTATTTATCTTGTCTGATGGGATTATTTAGGGCTTCCAGTAATATTCAGCAAACCCTATATACTGGTCATCATTCATGCCATCGCTAAAAGCGAGGGAAGAATGCTGACACTAAGTTAAAATTGCGGTAACGCACCATAAATTCTTATGCTTGGTTTTTGTCATTTTAATGGGCGGAGTCGGACTCGAACCGACATGAGGGGCTGCCTCGCCACATTTTGAGTGTGGTGCGTCTACCAATTTCGCCATTCGCCCTTGGCCTTAGCTTTATCATTATAACCCATTTTTGAACCCTTTAACAAATTGTGATAATCGGGGGAACTGGCCCAACGATCGATTTCTCGCGCGCGCAGGACGGGGAGGGGATGGGTTAACTGTTGGGTTTGCAAACCCTTTAACATTTCGCCCATTTCCGAGGTGCTGACGGCATCGTAGGACTTGGCCTGATCGATAAAAGCCTCTAAATTTAATAAAGGTGCCAGACTGGGGGAACCTCCGGCTAACTTCATTAACACCGACATGACGATTTTGGGGTCTTGAACTGCCAATAAAGCCGCTCGATCGCAGCTAAACTCGGCGCAGCGCACCCATGCTAACATTCTCTCCTGTAGGGATCGTGCTAACATTGTCCCCCAATTGGGCAGCAATCCCGCCGCTAGGACCATAATATTGGCTAAAGTCAGATAAACGCCGTGTTCACATTTGAGATGACCTAATTCGTGGGCGATTACCGCTTGAATTTCTGCGGGAGTCAGCATTTCAATTAGGGAAGTGTGCATCACCATAAACGGTTTTTTGCCGCGCATGGCGAAGGTATAGGCGTTAGGAACGGGGTTTTGTTGAATGTATAATTGAGGTGGTTCTAAGTCGAGAACTCGGCAAGCTTCTAGGAGGAGATTATGCAGGTCGGGTAATTGTTTTTCCCCCACCAAAACACTAGCAGCAATATTATTTAGGTAAAAGAATTCCTCAGCGACGGAACCTAACAAACTTCTCACGGCTATATCTAAACCGGGCAACTGTTTAAGGGAGTTAGTCGCCTCTAGGTCGATGGGATGCCGAAAATCATTGGCTTTTAAGCCTAGTAATAACTGTTTTGATAATTCCATATTCTTATTCATTTAACCAAACTTTAACGCGTTCTAAACTTTTCCAATCGGGTTTTCTAGCTAAACCATCGGCGATATTTTCATCCACTTCTTGGCGAACTTCTTTGTTTAAACTAATTAATTGTTGCACCAGTTCGATATGTTCCCTAACTCCAGCGGTTTTGGTTTCTAACATAGCCAAAACCAAATTGATCCGGTTTTGGGGGGAAACTTTATCGAGTTTTACGGCTTTTTGGGCGGCTTTTAGGGCTAATTCCGGTTTATCGGTGAGCATATATAACCAAGCCAAACAGGACCAAACGGCGGCATTTTTAGGATTGCGATCGCTTAATTCTTTAAATTCGGGCAATAAACTGGCGGCACTTTCTCCCTGTTGGTAGCGTTCTAAACCTTGTTCGAGGGTAAAATTGGCGGTTTCTGTCATTTTCAGTTGCGGGGTTAATCAAGGAGCAAATCTAACGGTGATCGGCGTATTACACTGTTTTAGTACAATTTGCCTTTATTTAGTATTCTAGCAAAATTTGTCCCCTTGTCAGCAAAATTTTAAAAAACGATGCCCCGTTCTCGCCAGATCATCAATAGGCCACTCATCGAAACGAATAACATCACTGCTTGTTTAAATTGTTGGGGACTCATTTTTTCTAAAACTTTTTGTCCTAACCAATTGCCCGGCCAGGCCGCTAATCCTAATAATAAACCGTAACCAAGAAAAGGCAGATGTAAAACTCCAAAAGCTGCGTAGGCGATTAATTTGGCCACATGAACTACTACCATGTGAACGGATTTCGTTGCCACCATTGGCTCTTTAACTAGCCCATAGTTAATATAAAACAGGTTCATCATCGGGCCGGTACTGCCGACTAATCCCGACAGGAAAGCGTAGATAAATCCCGAGGGCATAAAATACCAAGTTTTAATCTCAAAAAAACGATTTTCTTCTTGGGGAAATAATTGTTTAAGCGAGGATAAAACTAGAAAAATTCCCAAAACTAGCGGCAACCATTTGAATTGTAAATGGGCAAAGACAAAAGCACCGAGGGTAGATCCCATAATTGCCCCAGGTAAATACCACACCGTCGAGGGCCAGTCAATGGCGCGCCAATACATTCCCATGCGTTGGACGTTACCGAGTAGCATCCCCGTGGTTAAAACTGGAGGAATGACGGCAGCATCGAGAAACCAACCTAAAACGGGGAGTAGAATCAGGGGGCTGCCCCCACCAGCAAGGGTACTAAAAAACCAAGCTAGACTACCTGCCAACATCAAGGTAACAATGATCATCGAATTGTCAAGTTAAGTTAAAAAGATCTACTTAATCTATTATGATATCTTCTTTGGGGTCTTCATCGGTATAATGCCATTCCACATTGGGCATAGCCTCGAAAGCTTGCCGGACGTAATCCTCCCAGAGTTTCCGCATTTTGGCTAGGTAGGGGTCTCCTAGACGCAATTGTAACTTATGACGTAGGCTTAGGCTATTCGCTTCATACATACTCAAATAGATGGGCGGTCCGACGGAAATATTCGATTTCATGGTCGAATCGATGGAAAGTAAGGCACATTTAGCCATTTCCTCTAGGGGTGTATCATAGGTAATGGTGCGATCGAGAATCGGTTTACCGTATTTAGTTTCACCTATCTGTAAAAAGGGCGTTTCTTTGGTGGCTTGAATATGATTTCCTTGGGGATAAATCATGAATAATTGCGGTTCTTCTCCTTTAATTTGTCCCCCAAGAATAAACTTACATTTAAAATCAATATTATCTTGTTCTAGCCAAGTTCTTTCCCTAGCTTGTACTTGACGACTTTTATCACCGATATAGTGGGCGATATCGTAGAGATGAGTCAGAGAATGGAGATTTTTATCCTCTTGATTGTGCAGATCTCTTTTTAGTTCGTGAATCACTCCTTGGCTAATCGATAAATTCCCCGATGTACAGACCATAATTACTCTTTCTCCCGATACCGAAAAGTCAAATAATTTCCGATAGGCCGAGATATAATCGACTCCCGCATTCGTGCGAGAATCCGCCCCCATAACAATGCCAAAACGATTGATAATTCCTAAACAGTAAGTCATTTTAAATTATAAATTATGAATTATGAATTATGAATTGGGAAGTGGGGAGATGAGAGTGCCAGAGTTGGGATAAAAAAGCTAAATTCTGACGACCAACGACTGATAACTGATAACTGAATTAAGCCATAACCATACCACCATCGACGTTAAAGACTTGACCGGTGATATAAATAGCGGCGGGATCGGCGGCTAAAAAACGCACCATTCCAGCGACTTCTTCCGGTTTTCCATAACGGGAGAGGGGGATATATTTGAGAATTTCATCTGCTTTGAGGTCATGAGTCATATCAGTTTCAATAAAGCCGGGGGCCACGGCATTAACAGTGATGCCTCGACTGGCAAATTCTTTGGCTAAAGTTTTCGTTAAACCGATAACACCGGCTTTAGCGGCGCTGTAATTAGATTGACCCGGATTACCCATCAAACCGGATACAGAAGTGATGTTAATTATGCGGCCGCTTTTCTGTTTTAACATCAATTTACTGACGGCACGAGTGCAGAGAAAAACCCCGGTTAAATTGAGATCGATGACCGCTTGCCAGTCTTCTAATTTCATTCTTAACATTAGCGTATCCCGGGTAATGCCGGCATTATTAACTAAGACATCAATATGACCGAATTTTTCCTTGGTACTATCTACTAAATTATCCACTTCTTCGCTTTTAGCCACATCTGCTTGTAGAGCTATTGCCTTTCCCCCAGCTGCGGTAATTTCTTCAACAACGGCATCGGCAGCACTGCTAGATTTAGCATAGTTCACCACTACAGTAGCACCCTGGCTGGCTAATTCCAAGGCGATCGCTTTACCGATCCCTCGCGAGGCCCCAGTTACTATGGCTACTTTGTCTTGTAAATGCTGGCATTCTGCGGGTAATAGTTTCATAATTTTCTGCATTCCCCAAATAATCGTCAAATCTCAAGAGAAAACTTTGTACTGATAACTTTGCTCAAAACACTTCATTATCTCACAAGCGGGCCAATCTGACCGCAGCAATGCTCAAGTGTGATCGCTCTGTCCCCACTTTCCTCTATAGTATCAGGGAGAATTGGCTGCCACTAATTGATCGAGTTGTTGCTGCATCAAATAACAGACTTTCTCATAACATTCGCGTACATAACGGCGGTCCCGGGCCGCTTTTTTGCCGTAACGTTCAAAAATAATTGGGGGACAAACCCGGGTATGTATCGGTACGGGTAAGGGAATATTCGGCAAGGGACCGATAGCTAGTCCCCAGGGTAAACCGAAATAGATGGGACAGGTTCCGGGGTCAATACCGAAGGGCCAAGGCATACCCTTTTTATGCAATTCTTTTAATTGAGGATAAATATCGTCGAGGACAAACAGAGTCGAGTGAGCGCCGTGGGAAATGGCGGGAATAATCGGCACTTCGTACTGTAAAGCTAGTTTAACAAAAGCTAGATTACCGGCAAAATGAATTTTATTTCTTAAACTGTGGGGACGGAAAACATCCGTAGCACCTCCTGGATAAATTAGGACACTAGCGCCACTATTCAAAGCAGCGATCGCCATTTTGGGATGAGCATGAATAGCTCCCATTTGGGCCACTAGATGCGCTTGGGATGGAAAAACTCGCCAGACTCGCGAATCCATCAAACCATAGACTAAGCGATCGCTGCCAAAGCGCTGAAACCAATCATACATCATCATAAACATATCGGGGGCCGCTAAACCGCCGTTATGGGAGCCGATGAATAATACCTGTCCTGAGGGGGGAATATTTTCCCAACCATCGGTTTTAACCCGAAAATAATGGTGATAAAACCAATCCAGAAGGGGGACAAATTTTTCGATCACTTGCGGATCGCGATCCTCTAATGACCAACCCGTGAGGGTATCAACAGGGGCCTTGGCCGCTTGTAGGGATAATTCGGCAAAAGTGGCCGTGGATGAGACAAAAGAGCTAAAAATCTGCATTGATGGCCAGTGGATAATTTAATCGCATCTTATTATCGCAAATTTCGGTTAAAAAACCCGCCATTTAAGAACGGCTTTCCTTGATCAATAATACAGCACTTAAGAACTTGCAAGGGCGCACCTCCCACAGAAGAAATAAAATAACTAGGGGATTAAAGAGCATCTTTCCCATCTGATTTAGGATCACCAGCTTGTCCATATCTGCGACTAGAAACGACTCTAAGACCGATAGTCTCTCAGCTAGGAAAAGGATGTTTCCATTCAATTAATTTCTAAGCGCGAGTAGAGAGATTTTTTGGCGTGGTTGAAGGAATAGAGGACGGTTTACGCAATCCCCTCGCCTTCGGTTTCTACCTTTGAAAGGGGAGGTAGGGGGGATACCTAAGAAGTTATTTTTCAATTCTTGATTAGGAGCTATAAACCCAATTTTTCCGTAGGTTAAGTTTTTAGTTTTTACATAAAGAAACATTTTCATTGATGCCGGTTTTCCCCGTTAATATCCAGCCTTCTTGTGGTGATTTTATGACCACCCAGTTCAGATTATCATTGGTTGTAAAGATTATTAAAGGAAAAAATTCGCCTTTAATCATTTGGCCACTTTTAACGATGCCTAAAGGACGAGAATTAGTGGTAGAGTCTTCATAAATTATTAAGCCATTTTTCACGGAACTATTAACGCGCAAGCAAGGAACAGTTCCTAAAGAGGTGTTATAGGCAGTAACAGTATTAGTGCCTTTGAATTGACCATTTATCCAACAGCCATATTGTATTTTTCCCGAACCTATTTGATTGATGTCATTATCTAATCTCCACCAGTAGGTTTCTTGTTGTTTCTTCTCTGCATTGGGGGTGTCAACTTCGCCAAAACATAATTGCTGTAATTCTAGTCCTGCTCCTAAGTCCATATTGGAGAAACCGAAATCTATCTTTGCATCGGTTAATTTATCCCAACGTTGCCATAGTGTCCAGCCTGTTTGGGGTTGATTATTGGAACCATTCGGATCGCCTATTTCTGCTTGTGTCTTTATGGAGAAAAGGTTGATCAAGCTATAAATTGTTAAACTGAGTAAGCTGGTTTTTAAAATGTTTGACATTCTCATCTTGAATTATTGTTTAGAGGAGTAATAGAAAGTAATGATCAAGCAGGATTTGGAGAATAAACCCCTAGTAAGGGGAAAGAACAGAGCAAAAACCGAGAGCGAAAGATAATTGTTTAAGAAGTAACACCCCAGAGGGTTGCTTCTCCCACGGGATTTCCCTTCATCCTTGATGCTTTATCTGCTCTGAATACAATTTAATCTGGTATCAGCAGAAGTCCCATCACTAAAAGCGAGGGACTTCTGCTAACACTCATTTAAATGCAGTAAGAGCGTATTGCCTCAAACCAGAGGATGTCACAGCACTATACTGGTGACAGGTAAACTATACACTCCAGCGACCGCCAATTGAAAGTCGCTGACTGCATCGCCGTTGGTATCCCCGCAAAGGATACCGCCGTCAAAGCGCAGTTGTCCCGCTTGACCTGAAAAATCCGAGGCACCAATAAACGTGAAACTCTGATTACCAGCGTTGAGGGAGTTGGCATCGATGGCAGAGATGTCAATATAGCGCAGTTGTCCCGCTTGACCTGAAAAATCCGAGGCACCAATAAACGTGAAACTCTGATTACCATCGTTGAGGGAGTTGGCATCGATGCCAGAGATGTCAATAGTATCAAGACCAGTATTGAAATCGAGGATTTTGTCTTGGTTTGCGCCTTGACCGATTTCATCAAAGGTGTTGAAGATAAAACGGTCCCGACCTTCACCTCCCGTTAGTTGATCTGACCCTAATCCTCCGATAAGAATGTCATCACCACCGCCACCAATAATGACATCATTACCAGTGCTACCAGTGATATTATCATTCCCCCAATAGCCATTGATTTGGATATTGTCACCGACGAAAGCAGTATTAGAGAAGTCGAGGTTATTGGCACTCCAATCACCGACAATGGTGACTTTTCCTGTTACTCCTGTCCCGTCGATGGTT
>NZ_JBHFLL010000118.1:0-38785 GCF_041928595.1 Microcystis sp. BLCC-F209 | reverse complement strand
GCCCACCCCCCCCCTCGGCCCCGCGCCCCGCGCCCCCCCCGGTGCGCCCCCTCGGGCGGGGCCCCCTGCTGGGAATTATGAAATATGACTAATCACTTATGCATTGGGGGGTGGGGAGATGGGAATTATGAATTATGAATTATGAATTATGAATTGGGGGGGGGAAGTGGGGAAGTGGGGTGTAGGGTGTGGGGTGTGGGGTGTAGGGTGTGGGGAAGGAAACCTCTTTCATCTCTGGTGGTGAAAATTTTTTCAAGAAGACAATTGCTGTCAAACCAGCGAGCCGAGTATTTTGGATGTATTTGTACTTCCTTGATCTGTTTGTCTTTGAGTCTTTCAGTCAATGGGAATTTTAAGGAACCCATCCTTAACTTTAATCCTGGCAATAATCAGGGGGAAATGTCCGTCCGATCCAAAGCAGAACGTAGGTTGGGTTGAAGCATGAAACCCAACGCCCGATTATGTTACGCTACCGCTAACCCATCCTACAAATAATTGTGCCTCCCTACTTAACTTTAATCCTGGCAATAATCAGGGGGAAATGTCCGTCCGATCCAAAGCAGTCAGGGAGTTAAAAGTTTTCACTGTAGCTTTAGTGTATAGTGAAATATTCTCAACGTCAAGCCGTCCTAAAAGGCCGGGGTTTCAAACCGATTATTTTCGATGAAAAAATTAATTCTAGCCACGAGTAACCCGGGTAAATTAGCAGAGATAGGGGAATACTTAACCGATATCGACCTAGAATTGCAGTTAAAACCCGATGATTTAGAGATAGAGGAAACCGGGGCGACTTTTGCCGAAAATGCCTATTTAAAAGCTGCTCAAATTGCCCTAACTTTGGGAGAATGGTCGATCGCTGATGATTCGGGATTGGAAGTAACCGGGTTAGGAAATGCCCCGGGGATTTACTCGGCCCGCTATGGTAAAAATGATCGAGAAAGAATCGATCGCCTAGTCAGAGAATTAGGGGATAATCAAGATCGTTCGGCCCGTTTTGTCTGTGTAATTGCGATCGCACGTCCCGATGGTGAGATTGCCTTGAGCGCCACAGGAATCTGCACGGGAGAAATTCTCACCAGTCCTAGGGGTGAGGGTGGTTTTGGTTACGATCCGATTTTTTATGTCCCCGAATACGCTTTAACCTTTGCGGAAATGCCTCCCGAATTAAAAAGAAAAATTAGCCACCGAGGACGAGCTTTTGAGCAATTGCTGCCCCATCTCAAGACTCTCGCGGGTACAAATTCATTAAGGCTCTGACTTGTTCAGCATGATAAGAGCTTCTTGTCAAGGGACTCGCAACAATTTGTAAAAATCCCAGAGATTCCCCATATTCGCGCCAAGCGTGGAACTGTTCGGGGGTGACAAATTCCTGCACACCGAGATGTTTTGGCGATGGTTGCAGATACTGCCCGATGGTGAGAATATCACAATCAACGGCCCGTAAATCGCGCATTACTTGGCGCACTTCCTCGTCGGTTTCCCCCAATCCCACCATAATGCCCGATTTTGTGTAGGTAGCGGGAACAATGGCGCGAGCGCGCTGCAATAATTCCAGAGAACGCTGGTAATCACCCTGGGGACGCACACGACGGTAGAGACGGGGAACAGTTTCGGTATTGTGGTTTAAAACTTCAGGTTTAGCGGCAAGAATTAAAGCTAAAGCCTGCCAATTGCCACAAAGATCGGGAATCAGCACTTCGATGGTGGTTTTCGGAGAAATGCGGCGAATTTCCTCGATACAACGGACAAATTGACTAGCGCCCCCATCAGCCAAATCATCGCGATTGACAGAAGTGATCACTACATGATTAAGATCGAGACGTTGCACGGCTGCCGCTAGTCGCAGGGGTTCCGTGGAGTCTAAAGGTTGCGGTTTTTTCTCAAAATCGATATCACAGTAAGGACAGGCGCGAGTGCAAGCAGGACCCATAATTAAAAAGGTAGCCGTCCCCGCGTGGAAACATTCGCCGATATTGGGACAGGAAGCCTCCTCACAAACGGTATTTAAGCCTAAATCGCGTAAAACCTCCTTAACACTGCCGACTCGCTGCCATTGCGGTGCTTTCACCCGTAACCACTCTGGTTTTACCGTCACGCCTGAACTACTCCGATAATTTTTGCCTATATCTGTAATATCCTAGCAAGTCTCGACCCAATCAAGGCCGAATATGCTATGATAATTTAGCTAAAAACTTTCGGGATGTAGCGCAGCTTGGTAGCGCACTTCGTTCGGGACGAAGGGGCCGCAGGTTCGAATCCTGTCATCCCGATTAAAGACAATCAAGGGGAGAGGCAAAATAGGCTCTCTTGGGTTTGCTGGGTAAAATGTATTCTAGGATATAGTCCTGCTGGCGAGGGAGTGGAAAAAACTACTCCAGACACAGAGGACACAAAGATCGATCGCTCCTATATGGGTTAAACTGATCACACCAAGAATAAGAGAGTCCAAAATCTATCTTCTCTTTGATTATAACTACTTATTTACCTCCTCTAAGCCCATGTCTAGATTATTAATCAGCCAGTATCAGGCGGAAGTTGAGAAGATTGTCCAATATGGCGGCAGTCGCAAGGAAACTTCGATTAGAGTAGAACGTAGGTTGGGTTGAAGCATGAAACCCAACGCCCGCATGGGTTACGCTACCGCTAACCCATCCTACAAATAATTGTGCCTACCTACTTAACTACTTAATTTACCTCCTCTAAGCCCATGTCTAGATTATTAATCAGCCAGTATCAGGCGGAAGTTGAGAAGATTGTCCAATATGGCGGCAGTCGCAAGGAAACTTCGATTAGAGTCGCTTTTCAGAATTTGTTAAATGACTATTGCAAGGCGCGGGATTTTTTGTTAATTCCGGAGTTGGATTATCGCACTAAGTCGGGAAAAGTTGTCTATCCTGACGGGACGGTAAAGGATGCTTTACGGTTAGATTGGGGATATTGGGAAAGTAAGGATCAATACGATAATTTAGATGAAGAAATTGAGAAAAAGTTAGCGAAAGGCTACCCTAATGACAATATTTTATTTGAAGATTCCCAGACGGCGGTTTTAATTCAAGGAGGAGAGGAAAGACTGCGCGTCTCGATGCGCGATGATGAGGCTTTGGATGGGATTATTAATGCTTTTATCAATTATGTACGTCCGGAGGTTGAGGATTTTCGAGAGGCGATTGCTAGTTTTAAGGAAGATTTACCAACAATTTTAGAAGCGTTGCGGGGTTTAATTGCGTTGCAGTCGGAGACGAATCGGAATTTTGTGACAGCGCGGGACAAATTTTTAGAGATTTGTCGCAAGTCAATCAATCCAGAAATTAGTCTGGAAGATGTGCGGGAGATGATTATTCAGCACATCCTGACAGAGGATATTTTTATCAATATTTTTAATGAGTCCCAGTTTCACCGGGAAAATAATATCGCTAGGGAATTACAGGGAGTGATTGAAACTTTCTTTACTGGTAATACCAAGCGCAATACTTTAGGGACTATTGAACGTTATTATGCGGTAATTCGGCGGACAGCGGCGAATATTTATAACCACCACGAAAAGCAGAAGTTTCTCAAGGCGATTTATGAGAATTTTTATAAAGCATACAATCCGAAAGCGGCGGACCGGTTGGGAATTGTCTATACACCCAATGAAATTGTCCGTTTTATGATTGAAAGTGTCGATTATTTAGTCCACAAGCATTTTGGTAAGTTGTTGGCGGATCCAGGAGTAGAAATTTTAGATCCGGCGACGGGGACAGGAACTTTTGTAACGGAGTTGATTGAGTATTTACCGAAGGATAAGTTACGGTACAAGTATAAGCATGAGATGCACTGTAATGAGGTGGCAATTCTGCCTTATTATATTGCTAATTTGAATATTGAGTTCACCTACAAGCAGAAGATGGGTGAGTATGAGGAGTTTGAGCATATCTGTTTTGTGGATACCCTGGACCATGCTGCTTTTCATCTCAAGCAGATGGATTTGTTTGCCATGTCGGTGGAGAATACCCAACGCATTCAAAATCAAAATGACCGCAATATTTCTGTAATTATTGGTAATCCTCCTTATAATGCTAATCAGCAAAATGAGAATGACAATAATAAAAATCGGAAGTATCCTGCTATTGATAAGCGCATTAAGGATACTTACATCGAAGAGAGTACAGCGCAGAAGACAAAGCTATATGATATGTATTCTCGCTTCTTTCGTTGGGCTACAGATAGGTTAGGTGAAAATGGTATAATAGCATTTGTCACTAATTCGTCTTTTATTAATGCGAGAACATTTGACGGTTTTAGAAAAGTAGTAGAGAATGAGTTTAGTGAAATTTATATCATTGATTTAGGTGGAAATATTAGAGAAGGAGATAAAACAGGAAATGTCTTTAATATTATGGTGGGGGTTGCAATCACTTTTTTGATAAAAAAAGAAAATACCGATAAATCACCTTGCAAAATTTTTTATCATGAATTGTCAAACTTAGATACAGCTAATGCTAAACTTGGTTATATTTCTCGAACAAAAATATCTGACTTAAGCTTTCAACATATTTTTCCTGACAATCATTATAATTGGATTAATTTAAGTCAGAATGATTTTGATTGTCTGATACCATTGGTAAATAAGAATACTAAACTAGCCAAGTCTGATGCAGAAGAAATGGCAGTTTTTAAACTATTTTCATTGGGTGTAGTAACCAATCGAGATGAATGGGTGTATGATTATTCTGAGAAAAATTTATCATACAAAATGTCTTATTTTTTAGAAATCTATAATAAACAATTAGAAAAAATATCAAAAACAGCAAATGTTTTAGAAGAAAAATTATCCACTGAGATTAAGTGGACAAGAGACTTAAAAAAACAATTAACAAATAATAGTAAAATAAGTTTTGATGAGAATTGCATATTACCATCTCTATATAGAAGTTTTGTCTCAAAATATATTTACTGGGATAAATGTGTCAATGAAATGCAATATCAACTTCCACAAATTTTTCCTAAAATAAATACTCAAAACATAGTCATAATCTATTCTTTTGGTAAGAGATCTAATTTTGCTTTATTATCAATCAATAAAGTATTTAGCTTAGATATATTCTTGCCTAATGCTACACAATGTCTCCCCCTCTACCGCTACGACAAAGAAGGAAACCGTATCGATAATATCACCGATTGGGGATTGCAGCAATTCCAAAAACATTACAACGATAAAACCATCACCAAACTCGATATCTTCCACTACACTTATGCAATCCTTCACTACCCGGAATATCGCAGTAAATATGAATTAAACCTCAAGCGAGAATTTCCGCGACTTCCCTTTTATGATAACTTCTCTCAATGGGTAGAATGGGGAAGCAAACTAATGGAATTACATATCAACTATGAAACCGTCGCACCCTACCCACTAACCCGCATTGATACTAATAATAACCTCAAACCGAAAACTAAACTAAAAGCTGACCGAGAAAAAAATTCTATCAACCTCGATGATGTCACTTTCCTACAAGATATTCCCAAAATTGCCTGGGAATATAAACTCGGTAATCGTTCGGCCTTAGAATGGATTTTAGATCAATATAAGGAAAAGAAACCCAAAGATAAAACCATCGCCGAAAGATTTAATAACTATCGCTTCGCCGATTATAAAGAAACAGTAATTGACTTACTACAAAGAGTCTGCACTGTCAGCGTCGAAACCATGAAAATAATAGAAGCGATGAGACATTAAAAAGATTGCTTCCGGGAAATCTTATTCTACATTCTACACCCTGCCTCCAAGAAAAACTTTTTGCCGCAAACCCTAAGTAGGGAGGCATAATTATTTGTAGGATGGGTTAGCGGTAGCGTAACATGAGCAGGCGTTGGGTTTCATGCTTCAACCCAACCTACGTTCATCTTATATTTAATTCCACCCACCCACTTACTTTTTATCATTGTCTAAGTTGTTGTAGTTTTTCTGTCTCTTTTGCGGGTGGTTGTATAGTTTTTTTTGCGGGTTATTCCCAAGCGTTCGGCTATTCTTGCCACTGTCGCCACACTTAACACTATACCAGTTCTTTCTAGGAATAGTTTCGATAGTTGAGCAAGAGTTGCGTCATTATTTTCCTCAATTAACTCACCGAGGACGAGCATTTGTTCTGGCGTGAGTTTTAAATGACGTCCACATCGATAAGTCTTTGGTCGAACATCTCCTGTGTCTCGATATTGTTTCAAAAGCTTTTGTACAAAACTTAGGGTTACGCAGAATCTTTTCGCTAATTGTCTTTGAGAGATGGGTTCGTTATAATAACAGTCGAGGATTTTCTGACGGAACTCTACTGGATAGGATTTCATTTTTAGTGCGGTTTAGCTATCAATGACATTATACTTCATATTTGTGAGAAAGAAAGAAAATTGAGACGAGGCAACCCTACCCCCCCAACCCCCCCGACATCGGGGGGGCAACTCACCCACCGACATCGGGGGGGGCAACTCCCCAACCTACCGACATCGGGGGGCAACTCCCCAACCCACCGACATCGGGGGGGGCAACTCCCCAACCTACCGACATCGGGGGGGCAACTCACCTACCGACATCGGGGGGGGCAACTCCCCAACCTACCGACATCGGGGGGGCAACTCACCCACCGACATCGGGGGGCAACTCCCCAACCTACCGACATCGGGGGGGCAAGGGGAGATTCAGCTAATCTAAGGATAGGCGGTTAAGATGCGTCTTAGCTTAGTGGGTTTTCTGGCGCGACGCAAGCGATCGCTAAAGATGTTATTATCTAGGACAGTCAACTGAAAATTTCTGCAACTTTCCTAGCCACCGATGAGAGCGATCGCTAAAGATGATATTCTTTATATTCACCATGAGGATGTACCTGTTTATAAAAAAGGCGGTTCAGTGGTGAGAAATAGTTATTTTTGGGCGCTAAAATCGATCGCCTGTGGAGCGCGTCGGGGACAGGATTGGGAGTTCGATGCGGAGGTGTGGGTGGCGCTGGTGCGGATGTTGCTCTGTTTTGCCAATTCTGGCTATTTGGGGGATGGTGAGACAATTTTAGAGTTTACTGTCGATTGTCCCATTCCCGAACCTTTGCGGGGGATATCTACTTACTTATAGCTTCACTGAGATAGTTAGCGGTGGATTCCACCAGGGGAATAGTATTTTCGTATAACATTCGCGTCGGTCCGATAATGCCAACACTACCGACGGGAGTATCTCCCTGTTTATAAAAAGCGGAGATAAGAGTACAAGGGCGCATGGATTCCAGAGGATTTTCGGAACCAATGGTGATTTTGACTTTTTTAGCTGATTTTTCTGGTTCTGGTCTTTGTAAAATCAGGGGTAAAAGGCGATCCTGTTCTGCTTCCAATAGATGCAGTAACATTTGTACTTGTTGCCATTGGGCGAATTCTGGCTGTCGAATGACTTCAGCGACACCATGGACGATAATCTCCGGCGTGGCAGTGGATTGGAGACTAGCGCCGATTTCTTGGCTTAATTGTTGGAGAAAATGGGTATAACGGGTAAATTCTCGCTCGATTTGCTGCCAATCGAGGTTAATTAAATCTGCCAAGCAATAACCTTTTAATTTTTCCCCGAGAAAATTAGAGAGGATTTGTAATTCTTCTGCTAATCCATCCTTCTTGTCCGTTGCCATAGACTCAGGAATCTCTATCATAACCGAGCGTGTTTGTAAACTATCTGTAACAATAATTAACATGATCTGCCGGTCCGAGACGGGGACTAATTGCAGATGACGCAGGGTATTGGTGAGGGTGTGGGGGAGGGTAACGATAGCGATATAACCGCTTAAACCGGCTAAAAGTTGGGTGGCCCGTTGCAGCAGACTTTCGAGACTCCAAGCGGGAGATTTAGCCTTTTGATGCAGATAATAGCCGATTTTTTCGCCGATACGGTCATCGGGAGTCATTAACTCATCGACGTAGAGACGATAACCCCAATCGGAGGGAATGCGTCCGGAGGAAGTGTGGGGTTGATAGAGTAAACCTTCTTTTTCCAGTTTACCGAGAGCATTGCGAATCGTGGCGGAACTAACAGTAAATTTGTACTCCTCCAGCAGAGTTTTCGAGCCAACCGGTTCGGCCGTGGCGATATAATGTTGGATTGTGGCCTTTAAGATATGTTGATAGCGATCGCTGAGATGGTTTCTAGCGGACATAGGGGGATAATCTTAACAAAAGATTTATAACATTTTTTTAGACAGTATAACGCTTAATCAGTTATCAGTTATCAGTTATCAGTTATCAGTTATCAGTTATCAGTTATCAGTTATCAGTTATCAGTCATCAAGGTTCTTCGTTACTTGGTATGGTTCGATCGGGTGGCATAAATCGACTATATCCTTATCTGGCCAGAGATTTAATTGATTAGTTCGCTCTAGATCAAAAACAATTGACAAAAATCGCGGCAATGTCTGTCTCTATAAGGGTTTCATTCCTTATAACCCCGTCCATTGCAGAAGACAAACCGAAGGACCGTAATCAATGGGGAGAAGGGGGATAGTTTACCCCGCTCTTTTCCCGATGGAGGCGATCAAAATTAGTAACGGGGAATATTAGGATCGACGAGGAGGGAATAAGCATCGATGCCGCCGTTAATATTTTTAACATTAGTAAAACCCTGACTTTGTAGCCATTGGCACATTTGCAGGGATCTCATGCCATGGTGACAGATAACCAGGGTTTCCGCTTGGGGGTTGAATTGGCTGGCAATAGTGGGCGACCATTCTTGGTATTGACTCAAGGGTAAAATGGTAAAATTGGCTACAGATGCCATGGCAACTTCCTCCGGTTCGCGCACATCAATAAGTTGTAAATTAGGATCATGATCGGCTAAACGGAGAGCGAGTTCATGGACGCTAATTTCGGGAATGCTCATAGATTTGGTTTTAAGAATCGGTTATCTTTCCTTTAGAGTAGCAAATCGAGGGACCCTGAGCGGTTATCTGTGAACAGTGCCTAGGTTGTGATGATGGTGAGGAGAATTCTGAGGAACAAAAAAAGCGCATTTGTCCCCGGCTGGATTTCAGTTAAGCTTTGATCAGAGGTTATTGCAGGAGGGAGTTATTGATACCGAATAGATTCACCCAGATGTATTGCGCTGAAGCTATCTTTTCCCCAGTTTTTTATCCTCTGATTAATTTCTAATCTGTACTGCATTCTCTCCCTCTCCCCACCTCCCCACTTCCCCACTTCCCCACTCCCCACCTCCCACTTGATAATTCATAATTCATAATTCATAATTCCTCCCAGCTTATGATTCCCCTACAATTAACCCTGAAAAATTTTCTCAGTTATCGCGAGGCAGTGCTAGATTTTCGCGGATTACATACTGCCTGTATTTGTGGTGCCAATGGTGCAGGAAAATCCTCTTTACTCGAAGCAATTACTTGGGCAATTTGGGGAGAGAGTCGCGTCTCGATTGGTGATGATGTGATTCATGGGGGCAGCGATTATGCGCGGGTAGATTTCGAGTTTAGTTATGGGGGAGAAATCTATAAAATTATCCGTAGTCGTCACCGGGGGGGAAAAGCTTCTGGTTTAGATTTTCAGGTGATTAATGATCAGAGTTTTCGTCCTTTATCGGGTAAAAGTATTAAAGATACCCAAGCACAGATTAATACTTATCTAAAAATAGACCATAAAACTTTTATTAATTCTGCTTATTTACGACAGGGACAAGCGGACGAGTTTATGAAACAGCCTCCCAGTGGTCGTAAACAGATTTTAGCAGAATTATTACAACTCGATCGCTATGAAATTTTAGCGAATAAAGCTAAGGATATATCGAAACAATTTGATGGACAGTCCCTCCAGATCGAGCAGCAGGTAGAAACTATCAAACTCCGTCTTCAGGAGAAAAATTCTTATCAGCAACAGCTGCAAGAGTTAAATACCCAAATTGACCAAATTAATCAAGAACAAGAGGTAAATAATCGCCGTTTACAGCAACTACAAGGGGAAGAAAATCAGCGTCAGAATTGGGAAAAACAGCTGCAGTGGCAAAGAGAACAGGAGCGAGCTTTATTAGCAGAAATCGAGAGATTAGACCGGGAAAAAGTTAGTCTAGACAATCAATTAAATCAAATAAGGACTATTCTTCATCGCAAAAATGAAATCATTACGGCCCACGAGCGCCTAATCAATTTAGACCAGAAAGAGGCCAGTTTGTCAAGTCAATTACAAGCTTGGCAACAGGCCCAGTATGATAAACAACAATTAGAACAGAAATTACAGCAAAAAATTAACGAATTTACCCTTCCCATCCAACAAACGAGCGCTCGTTTAGAAGAATTGGGAAGACAGGAACAAGAAACTCAAAAAATTATCGAGCAAGCGGGGGATATTCAAGCAGGATTAGAGAAGTTAAATTATCATCGTCAACGTCTTCAGGAATTGGATAGATTAGCTTTAAAATATGCTCCTTTAAATAGCCGGAAAGCTGATTTAAATATGCAGTTGGAACGGGAAAAAGCCAGGATTAATGCTCGTCGGGAACAACTGCAAAGAAATCGGCAACAATTAGAGACAGAAATCGCTCGTATTCCTGTACTAAGAGAGGAAGCTCTCAATTTAGCCAAACGGATTAAGGAACTGGATAAAAAACAAACCTATTGTGAACGAGTTGAAGAAAAGGAAACTCTTAAACAAGTGGATAAAAAAAGTTTATTGGAGCAACAAAAAAGATATGAAGAACAACTTTTAGAGTTAACTGATAAATTGGAAAAATTAAATATTCCCGATTCGGTTTGTCCTTTGTGTGAACAGAATTTAGACAGTCATCACCGTCATCAAGTAATCAGAAAAACCCATCAGCATCAAGAACAAATTCAAGAGCAAATCTGGTCCCTACAGGAAGGGATGGCAGACTGCGATCGAGATTTAAAACGTTTACGGGAGGAATTAGCCCAAATTAAACAAGAATTGCCAGCAAGATCGAGCCTACAACAAAAATATGTGCAGTTAGAAGTTAAGTTAGAAACTATTGAAGAAAAGGAAATAGAACTAGAAAAAACCGAGGAGATACTTGTCCAGTTAGAAGCACTTTTAAGCAGTGGCAATTATGCCCTAGAATTACAGCAAGAATTACAAATTGTCAATCAAGAAATCGCCTTTTTAAACTATGATGAACAAAGTCATGCTTTAGTCAGAGGAGAAGAAAAAAGATGGCGTTGGGCAGAAATTCAAGAATCAGAACTTAAGCAAGCAAACCGTCGTTTAGCTAATATCAAGGCCGAGAAACCTAATTTAATTAATCAATTAGCTAGACTAGAACAGGAGAAACAAGAACTAGGTCAAAAATCCCCACTTAAACAGGAAATTGAACGCTTAGAAAAGCTTATTCAAAACTTAAATTATGATCGTGGTGAGCATCAGAATATTCAAAATCTGATCCGACAATTACAGGGAGTAAGATTACAGTATCAAGACTGGCAACAAGCAGAAAAAAATTATCCAGAAATAGCCGCTAAAATCGCTGACATTGAGCAAAGATTGCAGCTGCGAAATGAGGATCGCCAGAAGCTGAATCAGGAGTTAGCAAATATTAGTCAAAAGATTGGTACTTTGACCGACTATCGCCAAGAAATAGCCGCATTATCGACTAATATTCAACAGCGAAGACAGATAATTGATGGATTACTCTCCCAAAAAGGTCGGGTTGAGGAGAAATTACATCAACTAGAAACTTTAGGTAAACAACTGACAGAAAAAGAGGGCGATTTAGCTAAAGTTAAACAACAATATAGAGTTTATAAAGAGTTAGCTCTAGCTTTCGGCAAAAATGGTTTACAAACTCTGATGATTGAGAATGTTTTACCAGAGTTAGAAGCACAAACTAATCATATTTTAGCTCGCTTAACTGGTAATCAATTTCATGTACAGTTTTTAACCCAAAAAAGCGGTAAAGGTACTAAGAAACAGCAACAAAAGTTAATCGATACTTTAGATATTATTATTGGTGATACCCGGGGATCCCGTCCCTACGAAACCTATTCAGGAGGGGAAGCTTTTCGGATTAATTTCTCGATTCGATTAGCTTTAGCGAGATTATTGGCACAAAGAGCCGGAACAGCCTTACAAATGCTCATTGTTGACGAGGGATTCGGAACTCAGGATGCGGAGGGATGCGAGCGCTTAATTGCGGCAATTAACGCTATATCCGCCGATTTTGCCTGTATTTTGACGGTAACTCATATGCCCCAATTTAAAGAAGCTTTTCAACACCGCATCGAAGTCCGCAAAACCGAACAGGGTTCTCAATTAATGTTATTATCCTAGAAAAAATATTGATGTAAATATGGAAAAAATTACGGTAACAGTAAAACTATTTGCTATTTATCAAGAAGTCTATCAAACTTCACAATTAAACCTCGAATTTCCTGCCCACACTTCCGTGGCAGCAGTGTTAAACTATATTATAGCCCCCTATCCCCAATTAGAAAGATGGCGCGACGTTACTCGTTTTGGAGTTAATCTTCAGTTTGTTTCGGGAGAGAAAATCCTCGAAAATGGCGATGAGATAGTTTTAATTCCCCCCGTTAGTGGTGGCTAAATGGGGTTTGCTGAAAAAGTACGGGCGAAGCATTCGGATAGAAAATCTACGGTTTCACCGATAGGTTATTGTCCGAATGCTTCGCCCCTACAGGACGCGGGCTGATGAAGACGCAAGGTTTTGAAGCACGATTCTCTCAAAATCTTGCACCTGTGGGAGCGAGAAAAGCCACAAAACCCTTACCTTGCCTACATTTCACATTTATTCAGCAAGCCCTAAATGGAGATAGGGAAAATCACAAAAACTGCCACCTTTTTTACTTTTTCCCTGATATCCCGTGTCTAACTGGCAAATTCCCCCATCGGTGTCTCTTCCCCAAGAGTTTTTAAAAATAGTCCAAGACTACACCCCAGAGTCGAATGGCAGCGTCGTCGCACAAATATTATGGCATCGCGGTGTCCAAGATGAGGCGACTCTGCGGACGTTTCTGGATGAGAAAGCTTATCAGTCAAAAACTCCCTTTGATTTTGGGCAAGAAATGAACTTCGCCGTCAAAAGACTGGAAAAAGCCCTAAATAAAGGTGAAAAAGTGACTATTTGGGGTGATTTCGATGCCGATGGTGTCACCGCTACCAGTGTCCTCTGGGAAGGATTGGGACAGTTTTTCCCACCCTATCAACAGTTAGATTATTACATACCCGATCGCCAAAAAGAATCCCACGGCCTCAATTCTCCTGGTATCGAGAAACTAGCGCATCAAGGAACCAGTTTAATCGTCACCTGTGACACGGGAAGCACGAATATCGCCGAAATTGACTATGCAAACAGTCTAGGCATCGATATTATCATCACCGATCATCATACCCTACCCGACGAGCGCCCCGAGGTGATTGCCCTGATTAATCCCCGCTACTTTGTGGAAACCCATCCTTTCTATCATCTTTCTGGGGTTGCCGTTGCTTATAAATTAGTGGAAGCGATGTATTTAACCCTGGCAGATATTCCCAGAAAACCCCTAGAAAATTTACTGGATTTAGTTGCAATTGGTTTAATTGCCGATTTAGTCAAATTGACGGGAGAATGTCGTTATTTAGCCCAAAAAGGTATGCAAAAACTGCAAAATACTCAGCGTTTGGGAGTTAAAAAATTACTCGATTTATGCAACAAAACCGGAGATAGACCGATGGATATATCCTTCGGTATTGGACCGCGAATTAATGCCGTCAGTCGCATTTATGGCGATGCTAGATTTTGTGTGGAATTACTTACCAGTGAAGATGAAAAACGTTGTCACGAATTAGCTGAACAAGCGGAATTAGCCAACATTCGTCGCCAAGAAATTCAACGGGATATTATTAAACAAGTTCAGAAAAAACTAGAGAGAATTGATCTTTCTACCACTAATGTAATTATTTTAGATGATCCCCAATGGATGGCGGGAATTTTAGGATTAGTTGCGGGACAAATTGCCCAAGAATACCAACGACCAACAATTTTATTAAGTACCAGTGAACCACCTTTTGCTAAGGGTTCCGCTAGGTCAATTCGCGAGATCGATCTTTATCAATTAGTATCCTCTCAATCCCATCTTTTACATCGTTTTGGTGGTCATCCTTTGGCTGCGGGTTTAAGTTTAACTATAGAAAATTTACCACTATTTATTGAGGGAATTAATCAACAGTTGCGACGCACAGGAATTGATTTAACTTCCCTTTCTTCCCAGATAGAAGTGGATGCGGTGGTGACGGTTTCCCAATTGGGAAAAAGTCTATTTAGAGAATTAAAATTACTGGAACCCTGCGGGATGGGTAATCCGACACCGAAGCTATTAATTCAAAATTGTTATTTTCACAATCTTTGGCATAAAAATCTTGAGGATTTCAAAGGCAAAAAAATCGCTTATCCCCGGACAACTTTTGAGATTTGGGATAGTTCAATCGAGCAGGGTTTCCCCGGTATGTGGTGGGGTCATCACAAAGACGAAATTGCTGCTGATACCCGTTATGATGCTGTAGTTGAATTAGATTTTAATACCTACAAAAATCGCTATGAAGTGCGCTTAATTGCCCTGCAAACCTATCAACAAGAATACTTAAGCTATAGCAATAAAAAAGATTTTTTAATCGACAATCGCCATCGAGAAATTAGTCAAGAAGTTAGCCAATTAAATCCCCTTTTTCTCTGGGAATGTCCCCGGGATTGGACAAAACTTTCCAGGGAATATCAACAGGCAATTTTACGGGATAAAAAGTTAGTTCTTGCCTATGCTAGTCCTTTAAAAAAATCCGCTCACACCACATGGATAAACCTTGTGGGGATTGGGAAATATTTAGCTAGAACTAAAACCAGTATTTCCCGTCAACAATTACAAAACCGCTTAAACCTCAGTTATCATACCCTAGAATTAGGATTAATTTCCCTAGCAGAAAATGGCTTTAAAGTCAAGAAAAATCAAGAAAATTTATCCTTTGAATTAGTCAATCATGAGGCGAAAATTAATAAGATTGAACAATTTCTAGAAGCAGTAGCCCTAGAGAACTTTCTCCAGCAATACTTTGCTACTGTTCCCCTAGAAATACTGCAAACAATTCTTAATCATGAAGACTCGATCGATTTCTAGTTATAACCCTTATTTACTGATAACTGATAACTGATAACTGATAACTGATTACTGATTACTGATTACTCCTTGACCGAAGAATTTCGGAGGTTTTGCTAGGGTATAAACTTCCGTATTTTGTGCGATCGCTTGACGAATATAGAGAGGAGTTTGTAACATTCCGAGCAAAGTCATGCCATCAATTAAACGTAATCCTCCTGTAGTTGTATCGCTGATTAATTCATCCACCACCTCGGGATCGGGACGAGTATTTAAAGGATGATTAGCACAGAGAGTAAAACCCCAAGGGGAACCATAACTAGGAGTAGGAGCGCAATAGGAATGAACGTAGGGAAAAACTGCTTTTAAAGTATTCACCAAACGCGCATGATACATCACCGAAGGAGGAGAAACTGGGCCAGATTGGACAACAACAATGCCATTTTCGGCCAAAACTCTTTGTAGTTTTTCAAAGTATTCTTTCGTGAATAGGGGGAAAGAAGGACCCTCTCCGATGGGATCAACCAGATCAGAAATAATAATATCCCATTTATCGTTAGTGGTGTCTAAAACTTCTAAAGCATCGGCCACAACTAACTCAAAACGAGGATCATCAAAAGTGCCTTGGTGCATTTCGGGAAGATGTTCCTTACAAGCTGCTACCACATCCCCATCGATATCGATCATCATCACTTTTTCGATGGTTTTCCAACGCAATAACTCCCGCGTTGTCGCACCTTCACCACCTCCGAGAATTAAAGCAGTTTTTGGTTCTTGGTGGGCAATCATTGCCGGTTGCACTAATGCTTCATGATAAATAAATTCATCCCCCGTACAAGATTGCCATTTCCCATCCAGTACCAAGGCTTTTCCATAGGCCCCCGATTCAACAATATACATCTCCTGAAAAGCGGTTTTTTTGTAGGCTAAAATCCTGGAAACCCCATGACTATAAATGTCCCAGGGGGTAATATATTCGTTAACCCATAGATCCGCTTTTAGTTCACTTCCTGCCATAACTAATCCTCCTTGGGGTGAAAAAGGCACGATCCATCATTATACAACAATTGACAAAATTCGATCGATAATCTGGAATTATCTCCGGGTAATCCCGAAGCTGCCGATAATCGATCGCTGAAAAACGGTAAGCTAGAAAAGATTAGCAAACAGTAAACTTCTAGCCACTAACCTATGAGCAAAAACGAGACTACCGAGAAAAAGATTTTTCTCCTAGATTTTGAGAAACCCCTCTACGAATTAGAATCTCGCATCGAACAGATTAAAGAATTAGCCCAAGAAAATGGCGTGGATGTCTCGGAACAAATTGGTCAACTAGACGAACGAGCTAATCAATTACGTCGTGAAATTTTTAGCAATCTTACCCCTTCCCAAAGGCTACAATTAGCCCGTCATCCCCGGCGCCCCAGTACCCTAGACTATATTCAAGCCATCACCGATGAATGGTTCGAGTTACACGGTGATCGCTGTGGTTACGACGATCCTGCCCTTGTGGGTGGTGTTGCCCGTCTTAACGGTCGTCCCGTGGTGATTATCGGACATCAAAAAGGCCGGGATACTAAGGATAATGTGGCTAGAAATTTCGGCATGGCTGCCCCCGGTGGTTATCGTAAAGCCATGCGTTTAATGGAACACGCCCATCAGTTTAATCAGCCAATTTTAACCTTTATTGACACCCCCGGCGCCTGGGCGGGGGTGGAAGCGGAAAAATTAGGTCAAGGAGAAGCGATCGCCTATAATCTTCGGGAAATGTTCCGTTTAGATGTGCCGATCATTTGTACTGTTATTGGCGAAGGTGGTTCCGGCGGTGCTTTGGGTATTGGTGTTGGCGATCGCCTATTAATGTTAGAGCATTCTGTCTATACCGTGGCGACTCCCGAAGCTTGTGCCGCCATTCTCTGGAAAGATGCCAAAAAATCCGATAAAGCAGCAGTTGCCCTCAAAATTACCTCAAAAGATTTAAAAGAGTTAAATATTATCGATCAGATCGTTCCTGAACCCTCCAGAGGAGCCCATGCTGATCCGATTAAAGCGGCAGCCAATTTAAAAGCCGCTATTAGTGACAATTTAGAGACTTTATCTTTGTTAACACCCCAACAACGGCGCGAATCTCGTTATCAAAAATTCCGCAATTTAGGCGTATTTTTAGAGGCTACAGCTTAATCAGTGATCGGTGAGCAGTTATCAGATGTGAGTTTTCAGTGATTAGTTTGTTTTGTAGATTTGGAAGATTTCAGCTTCAGTTTAAGGGTTGCACCGACAAAGCTATAATATTGATGGCAGGTTCAAAGACACACCAAATGAAACGGGACGAGGTGCTGGCAATTCTAGAGGCACACCGAGAACAGTTACAAAAACTAGGGGTGAAATCTTTGTCTTTATTTGGTTCAGTGGCCAGGGATGAAGCTGATGCCGATAGTGATGTAGATTTGTTAGTAGAATTCGATCGACAAGGTGGTTTTTTTCAACTTCTGCAAGTACAGTATTATTTAGAAGATATTCTGGGATGCTCTGTGGATTTAGGAACTCAGGATGCCTTAAGAGAACATTTACGGGAACCTGTGCTTGAGGATCTGATCAATGCCTTCTAGAGATTGGCGACTTCGCCTTCAAGACATTTTAGAATCTATCAGTGAAATTGAACAGCGAACAAAGGCAATGACGTTTGAGGAATTTGCCAAGAATCAAACAAATATCAAAGCGGTTCTCTATGATTTTATTATTATCGGAGAAGCAACTAGAAATGTACCGAAGGAAATTCAGTCTCGCTATCCTCTTATTCCTTGGCGTTTAATGGCAGGAATGAGAAATGTTGCAACTCACGAATATTTTCAAGTTAATTTAAGTAGAATTTGGGCAACAATTCGAGAAGATTTGCCGACCTTAGTACCACAACTACAAGAAGTATTGTCAAGGGAAAAAAAAACAGAATAGTTGCGGGGCATTTGTCATATTTATCGGGCAATTTAGCCTACTTTTGTGGTTTCTTTTTCGCTGGATTGGGAGGGTTTTAGTTTGCCCTTGAGGTTTGAAGCTGCACCAAGAGTAGCGGGGGTGAGGAGTGCTTGAGTCCTACGCCCCCACAGAACAACTAATATGTAGTAATGTCGGGGCGCAATTGACACCATGATGTCGAGAGAGTCGATTAACTGGCGCTAACTTCAGCAGGATAAACGCTAACTTGACGGCGACTTTTATCCTTGTATTCAAATTTGACCACACCATCAATTAAAGCGAATAAAGTATCATCGCCACCACGACCGACATTTTTACCCGGGTGAACTTTAGTACCCCGTTGACGGATGAGAATATTTCCCGCTTTTACCACTTGACCACCGTAGCGCTTAACGCCTAGGCGTTGGGAACGAGAATCGCGTCCGTTGCGGGTACTACCCGTACCTTTCTTATGAGCCATAATTTCTCTCCAAATGCTTTTTTGATTCTAAAAGTTATTCTTCTTCATCGCTACTATCTTCCACAACTTCAGCGACGGAGGTAGCAGCAGTGGCGACTAGGGTTTTACCGTTATAATTGATTGAATCAATCATAAAACGGGTAATTTCTTGACGATGACCGCGTTTTTTACGGGTTTTCTTTTTCGGGCGCATTTTATAGACAATAACTTTTTTGCCCCGACGATGTTGTATGACAGTGCCTTCGACGGTGGCCCCTTCGATAAAGGGCTGACCGATGCTAATATCATCCTCATCATGGATTAATAGCACTTTGTCGATGGTATGGGTACTTTGTTCATCGACGGGAAGAAGTTCGATATCGTAATAGCGACCGGGTTCCACCCGAATCTGTTTGCCACCGGTCTCAATAATCGCGTAACTCATAAATTTTCTGCGCTCGTTTTGCCGTACAGGTAGCCGAAAAAAATTCCAGCTTTTGTGCTAATGTCTTCACCTGATCCGAGCAGGAATTGACACAATTTACTATCATCTAATATTCGGGGGGCAATTGTCAAGCTTTTAGCCCACCGATTCGCTATATACTAAAAATAATCTTACAAAAAGCTCAATTAAACCGTTATGGAACAGTGGGAAAGCAGAGGACACCTGTTAACCGAACAAATTAACCCAAACAGCCTAAATTTAGACCAATTAAACCCGCTCGAATTGGTGGATCTGTTCAATCGCGAGGATGCCCAAACCCTAAAAGCGATCGCCATGGCCCGGCAAGAATTGGCCCTAGCAATCTCCCTGACCGGTCAAGCTCTGGCTAAAGGTGGCAGACTCTTTTACATTGGGGCGGGAACCAGTGGCCGGCTGGGGGTTTTGGACGCGGCCGAATGTCCTCCCACCTTCTGCACTCCCCCGGAATTGGTACAGGGAATTATTGCTGGTGGAGCGGCGGCGCTGGTGCGTAGTTCCGAAGATTTGGAGGATAAAGCGGAAGATGGGGCGGCCGTGATTGCCCAGCGAGAAATTCACGAATTAGACGTGGTAGTGGGGATTACCGCCGGGGGTACTACCCCCTACGTTCACGGGGCTTTACAGGCGGCAAAACAGCGAGGTGCGACGACGATTGCCATTAGTTGTGTCCCCGCCGAACAGGTGGAAATCGCGGTGGATGTGGATATCCGCTTATTGACCGGACCAGAACTTCTGGCCGGCTCCACCCGTCTGAAAGCGGGAACGGTGACGAAAATGGCTTTAAATATCCTTTCCACAGGGACAATGGTAATGTTAGGCAAGGTGTACGGCAACCAGATGGTCGATGTGGCTGTTACTAATCATAAACTCCATGACCGCGCCCTGCGGATTATCTGTAACCTTAGCGATATTAGTCGTGAGGAAGCGGCTATTTTGCTGGAAAAAAGTGGCCGCCGGGTTAAACTGGCTTTGTTAATGCAGAAAACGGGACTTTCGGCGGCGGCAGGACAAGAATTGTTACAAAAGCATCGAGGGCAATTACGGGCTGCCCTGCAAGCTTATAATCAAATTGATTGATAAAAACCTATTGATTTTGACTTTCCTATGGTTAATATTTCTTCGGAAATTGCTGCGGTCGCTGTTATTTTCCTCGTCGCTGGTGCTATCTTGACTTGGAGTTTTTATCGAGCTAAACCCTACGGCCAACTGGGAATTTTACCTTGGTTACAATCCTTGGTACTAATCGCTCCTTGGTTAATTTTTTTCGGGCTATTTGCGGCGGGAATTTATCTCAATCTAGCGGTAATTCTCTTTTTACTGGTTGCTTCCACCATTATCTATATTTATTTGGGCAACCGTTTACGCTTACTCAAAACCAATCAGATAATTGAACCGAAAGTTAACCAGGCAGTTAGCCAGTCCGTTACTCCTCTAGAAATCCAGGCAGCGGTGACAGCAATTGTGCCGGATGTGATGCCAATTTCCGAACAGGATCTAAAAGTTATTCAGAGTATTTTTGGGATAGATACTTTTTTTGCCACCGAGACTATCTCTTTTCAGGAAGGGGCAATTTTTAAAGGCAATTTACGGGGAGAACCAGATAGCGTTCACTCTCGCTTAACCCAGAAATTAAGTAATCATTTTGGCGACAAATATCGTTTATTTCTGGTGGAAGGAACCGAGGAAAAACCTGTGGTAATTATCCTTCCCAAAACTAACGATCCTAGTCCTGCCACTCTTGCTCAAAAAAATCTCTCTTTAGTTTTGTTAGTCGCCACCATTGTCACTAGCTTAGAAGCGGCGGGAATTTTATTGGGTTTTGATTTGTTTAGTAATTGGCAGAGATATCGAGAAGCAATTCCCCTGAGTTTGGGTTTATGGTCGGTATTAATTGCCCACGAAATCGGTCATCTAATTATCGCTAAACGCCATAATGTTCGTCTCAGTTTACCCTATTTTCTTCCCACTTGGCAGATTGGTTCTTTTGGGGCGATTACTCGTTTTGAATCTTTATTACCTAACCGCAGTGTTCTATTTGATATAGCTTTCGCTGGTCCTGCTTTGGGCGGTTTGGTTTCTTTAATCTTGTTAATCGTTGGACTGACTTTATCTAATTCGGCCAGCCTTTTTCAAATCCCTAGTACCTTTTTCCAAAGTTCAATTTTAGTGAGTTTTTTAGCGCGGATAGTTTTGGGCGACGAGTTACAAAATGCCGTTATCTCCGTGCATCCTTTAACTGTTATCGGTTGGTTAGGATTGGTGATTACCGCCCTTAATTTACTGCCTGCTGGACAGTTAGATGGTGGCAGAATTGTTCAGGCTATTTATGGTCGCAAAATTGCCCGCCGCACCACTGTGGCCACTTTGGTCATTTTGGGCATTATTTCCTTAGTTAATCCCAGTAATCCGATTCCTCTCTATTGGACAATTTTAGTCGCTTTTTTACAAAGAGAGTTGGAAAGACCGAGTTTAAACGAGTTAACCGAACCCGATGACACCCGCGCCGGTTGGGGTTTATTACTACTCTTTTTAATGTTGGCGACTCTGATTCCTTTAAGCCCTAGTTTAGCGGGACGGTTAGGCATCGGTGGCTAAATACTTCCCCGAAATTCTTGCCATTGATTGCCGTCAAAAAAAAGCTTGACAAAAACTCAAGTCTTGACTTATAATTTTCTTATAATGGGAATCCGTGTGCGCCTATAGACCCCTGATTTTTCCGTAAAATATAGCCTCCAGCATTTACCCCTGAAGATTTGACTTTTGGAGTTGCTTAAAATGTCTAACGAAACTGTCACTTATTCCCTAGAAGCTGTCCTGACAAGGATTGAGGGGAAAATCGACTCTCTGGAAAAACGCCTTGACGAGAAAATCGACTCTCTGGAAAAACGTATTGATGAGAAAATCGACTCTCTGGAAAAACGTATTGATGAGAAAATCGACTCTCTGGAAAACCGTATTGATGAGAGATTTGACAAGGTAGAAGACCGGTTAACTAAAGTAGAAATAGGACAGGCCGAACTCAAGGGAGATATTAAAGCTTTAGACGAAAAAATCAATGGATTAACTGCAAGGGTTGCCTATCAGGAATTCACCAATCGAGGAATTCTGATAGCATTGGTGGTCGCTATTTTAGGAGGTGCCGCTAAACTTTTTGGTTTTTTCCCTAATCCTTAGAAGTTGCCGGTAGCCGTACCTAGTAGATAGGCTCTTCCCCAAAATTTTTCGCTCATTACCCCGATCATTCGTTAGAATAGATTCAGAATTCAAGGATAAAATCTCATCTATGAATCCCGTTGTTTTGGTGCATGGTTTTCTGGACACTACTGCTGTTTTTAAACCGATGAGCGAGTATTTAAACTATCATGGTTGGCAGGTGCATAGTTTTAACCTAATTCCCAATCATGGTTACAAAAAGTTAGAAGTTTTAGCTGGTCAAGTGGAGAATTATATCGAGAAAAACTTTGCTAAAGAGCAGAAAGTAGATCTGATTGGGTTTAGTATGGGAGGATTAATTACCCGCTACTACCTGCAAAGATTGGGAGGAGTGGCAAGAGTGCAACGTTACCTAAATATTTCTGCACCGAATCGAGGCACGTTAACCGCGTATAGTTTACCCTTAGATGGGATTAGACAAATGCAGCCCGGGAGTCAATTTCTAGAGGATTTAAATCAAGATTGTCAACAAATTTTAAATAAAATTAAAACCACAATTATCTGGACTCCCTACGATTTAATGATATTTCCTGCCCATAGTTCCCGTTTATCGGTGGGTAAAGAAATTTCGATTCCCGTATTGCTCCATGCTTGGATGGTCAAAGATAGCAAAGTTTTAACAACAATTAAAGATACTTTATTAGAATAGAAATACTGGTTGTCTCCAATACCAGAACAAGGTCAAAATATCACCAACAAAAAAGTTAATTATCATCAAAAAAGCTTGACTTATGGTTATAATTGTGCTAATTCAAAAATGAAACGCATCAGCGGCGGACTTCGGGATTTGTATCATTAGAAGATTATTAAACCTCTAGGTTTAATCACTTAAATTAGCAGTTTCTAGCCATTTTTTACCCATTTCAATGGGAATACCGAGGGGAGGACAGAGGACTTTAATTAATTCAATTCCTCCCGTGATTAAAATGTTTCTTAGGTGAGAATTTTTCTTGATTTCTGCGTCAACTTGTGCGACAAAAGTTTGTTTTTCAATTTCGGTATTAGTGGAATAAGTTTGGGTGAGTTGGCTGATAAGTTGTTGGATTTCTTGGGCGGCTTCGGCTAAATTTTGGGGTGTGGCGTAATTATGAATAATGCCATCACCTTGTTCAATAATCTGGACGTTTTGGGGTTGAACAATGTTGTATTTAGAGCCTTGAGTATTTTCTGACATAGGTGTTTCTGAAGTTAAGTTATCTATTAAGACTATAGCATCCATAATAGAGAATTGAACAGCGAGATCATTTTCTGCTTCTAAGGCCTGACATAGGAGAGGAATTATTGATTCATCACCCATTTTTCCGAGACATTGAGCGGCTTTTATTCGCATTTGAGCATCGGAATGTTTTAGCCTTTTGGAAAAGGCTTCAATAACTAGCTGTAAATAGTCAGGCTTGAGTGCCATTTTAGGTTAAGGCATAACGAGAACCAATTTTACCGATTGCATCGGTGGCACTGAAACGAACGCTATCTTCTTCATCGGATAAGGCATTGATTAAAGCGGGAATAGCTTCTTCTAGTCCAATTTCACCTAAAGCCTCGGCTGCGTTCCTACGAACATCTTTATTAGAGTCTTCTAAAGCCTTGAGTAACTCTGCAATCGCTGCTTCCGAGCCAATTTTACCCAAAGCCTCGGCTGCGTACATACGAACATACTCATCAGAGTCTTCTAAAGCCTTGAGTAACCCCGGAATGGCTATTTCTGAGCCAATCTTACCCAAAGCCTCGGCTGCTTTGATACGAACATTCCAATGAGAGTCTTCTAAAGCCTTGAGTAACCCCGCAATCGCTGTTTCTGAACCAATCTTACCCAAAGCCTCGGCTGCGTACCCACAAACCTCAAAATAAGAGTCTTCTAAAGCCTTGAGTAACCCCGCAATGGCTGTTTCCGAGCCAATATTACCCAAAGCCTCGGCTGCTTTGATACGAACAAACCCATCAGAGTCTTCTAAAGCCTTGAGTAACCCCGGAATGGCTGTTTCCGAGCCAATTCTCCCCAAAGATTCAGCCGCTTTAGCGCGAATTTCGGGGTGGTTATCATCTAGTTTTTTAGAGAGGGAATTAACGGCGATTTTGGTATATTCATTAATTTTAATCATATTGTTTTCTATTTGGTGATTAGTTGTTAAAAAAATTGATTTTATTTATCAATTTTTGCCCTGAGAAATTCTTCTAATTTCTTCATATCTTCCGGACTAGGAGTCAGGGTAAATCGAGTTACACCTGGTTCAGTTCGCATTCTATCCATATAAATTCTTAAGGCTTCATCATCTTCTCGATGGGAGAGGACATATTTTCTTAATTCGGGGCGAGACATTTGGCAAAAATCAGGTTGATGATTCATCTTCAAACTCCACATTTCCGTTAGTTAATATGATAAAGCTAAGAGTTTCACCTGCTAGTATATAAATCTCCTTGCGTTTTTCATCACAGCGAAATAGATGAATATCGGTATAGAAATTAGACAGGGTTTAACACATTCTAAGGCAAGTAAGCATCTGTTGGGGGGGTGGGTATCATTATTGATGGATTTTTCCTCCAATTTACCAGTTTATCCCTGTGAGAAGTATAGCATCCTACAGTCCTTGAGATTGAGTAGATGATGAGGACGAGGTTTTTGTAGTAGAGTTAGGAATATTTTGACTATCCTCTCCAAAACTGGCTATCTCTGAAAAAGTAATAGGTGTATATCTGACGATTCAGCAAGAACCTATTGGTTTAGCAGTTACCAACCGAGTTGTTTTTTAGCATCTTCCCAAGTAATTCTTTGTCCTGATTGATCCTGTTGAATTGCTTCAGATAGGATTTCGGCAAACTCTTTGTCTTGTAAAATATCAAGAGTTTCTAACCAAGATTCAATTTGAGCGTAATTCAGGGCAACCATAATGGGTTGACCTTCTTTGGTAATAATAATAGGTTCGTCAGTCATTTGCTCAGACCATTCAACCAGCTTTTGTCCTGTTTCAGTAATGTTTAGATATTTAGTCATGTCAGCAATTAAAAGTTATCAAAAAAATCGGGTTTAAAACCTCGCCTTTTAAGGCGAAAAGTTTTCGGTATTTCTGCAAATGCGAGACGCACCCGCTTAAGCACAACTACGAACTAGAATCCTGAATCTGTCCATCACCTTTTTCAATAATCTGGACGTTTTTGGCATGGATAGTATATTTAGATTCTGACTTGACTGGAGATTGATTAGATAATTTTTGACCATCCTCTGCAAGTTTAGTTTCTACTGCTTCAATCATAGCTGCAAATTCCGATTGGCGGTGTAAGTTGATATCGAGAGTATTCATATCCTTAAGAATGTCGGTTAGGGAGGCGATGCGGTGGCGGATTTCGGTGTATAAATTGAGGTCATCGGTAATGCCTTGCAGATTGGCTAAACCGCCTGAGTGCATGGCATTTTCTAATTCTTGAATACGTCCTTCCCAATGTCGGATATATTGTAATCTTTCGATGGCTTTATGAATTCTTCTGGCATCTGGTAAAATAATCGGGAATATTCTTTGATAAAAGTCACCATTTCTGGCAATTTCTACTAATTCAAACATACAGTTTTCTGATTTTAAGTATCTATCGCTGATGACGGCGACGACACATTTCCCCCGTCCAATTTGCCGCATAAAGTTTTTGATGGAGTCTTTATAGCTGGTGTGGGTTTTATCCCGAATAATCTCAATTCCTTTAGCGTCAAATGCTTGGACGAGTTGATTAGCCATTTCGTTGCTGTCTTCTTGCCAGTTGTAGGAGATGTAAACTTGTTGATTCATGGGTTGGGAGAGGGGGTGATAGTATTTAAGTTTGTTTTGAATTGTGTCTAGTGCTTCTCTAGCTTGAGAGAGAGTATCGCCATTATTTAATGTGACAAAATCAGGATTTTTCAGGCATTTGATAAGTTCAGTCATCGCTGTTTCTGAGCTAATTTTACCCAAAGCGAAGGCTGCGTACCTACGAACATACTCATCAGAGTCTTCTAAAGCCTTGAGTAACCCCGCAATCGCTATTTCCGAGCCAATCTTACCCAAAGCGAAGGCTGCCTTCTTGCGAACATCCTTATTAGAGTCTTCTAAAGCCTTGAGTAATCCCGGAATCGCTGTTTCTGAACCAATCTTACCCAAAGCCGCGGCTGCCTCCCTACGAACAAACCCATCAAAGTGTTCTAAAGCCTTGAGTAACACCGGAATCGCTGTTTCTGAGCCAATATTACCCAAAGCCTCGGCTGCGTTCCAACGAACAAACCTATCAGAGTCTTTTAAAGCCTTGAGTAATCCCGGAATAGCTGTTTCTGAGCCAATATTACCCAAAGCGAAGGCTGCGTTCCAACGAACATTCCAATCAGAGTCTTCTAAAGCCTTGAGTAATCCCGGAATCGCTGTTTCTGAGCCAATCTCAGCCAAAACCTCGGCTGCCTTCCTACGAACATACTCATGAGAGTCTTCTAAAGCCTTGAGTAATCCCGGAATGGCTGTTTCTGAGCCAATATTAGCCAAAGCCTCGACTGCGTTCCCACGAACATCCTCATCAGAGTCTTCTAAAGCTTGACTTAACTGATTAACAACTTGATTAGACTTTGTTAATCCCAATAACTCCACCTTAAACCGTTTCGGCACATCCAACCCAAGCACTAACCCCACTGTCTGCTTTTGAAACTTAAAGTTGACTTCTCCTGCTAACCTCGCTCCTAATTTTAAATCAATCTCTAAACCTAATTTAACCACCCGTTTTGCTTGGGTTTCATTATCCAATAACCCCAACAGCAACGCCATAGGTTCCGTCCATTTGAGATAATTTAAATAGTCCCACTTTAACTGCTCATCCCTGAGATGGGGTAACTTTTTCTTTAATTCCTCAGCCGTGTAATATTCTTGAATCAGTTGATGGCGAAAAGCAATTTTATCATTACCTTCTAGGTGAATTAGATGATATTTCAATAAATCCTTTAACCACTGCTTACCGTAATATTCTGGGAATCCTTTATTTTTGATAAATTTGCTTAATTCTTCCTCTGCTTCTGTTCGGGAAATAGCCACTTGAATCTCGGTTTTTGACTCCCCTTGGGTCATTTTCCAAGCTAACACTTGCAGCAATTCTCGCCACCAATCCCGCGATTCTTGGTAAGTAGAAACATCTGCTTTTAATTTCTTGTCATAAATTCCTGTAAAAATCTGGAAAACTAAGCCCAAATTAGCAGGAATTTTGTTCTGATTATCATCAAAAACTGAACAAAGCATCCACAAAAGCAGGGGGGTTTCTCCCAATTCCTTGAGACGATTTCCCAACTGTTTAAGCATTTCTTCGCCTTTTTCAGGCAAATAGGCCTTGACAAAATCCCGCATCTGTGGTTCAGTCAGGGGAAGCATTTCCAGCTTTTTTTCAATGTTTAAGTCGTCGCTGCCTAAATCCCTTGTGGTGAAAATCATCGAAATTTCTGCATACTGCTGGCGAAAGTTTTTTAAATTCTGTCGTGCAGTATCTGAGGGCAATTCATTGATACCATCAAATAATAATAATGGTCTAAAATTCTGATTTTCTAACAGCCAACTTTCTAGGGTATTACTATCAATAATTAATTTATGGCGTTGCAGGAATTGTAAAATTAAATCAAGAATTGAGGTTTCATACAAGCGTAATTCGATGAGAATGGGAATTTGAATGATTTTAGCCTGATTTTGTTGATTTAGGCGCAAGCTTTGCACCGCTACGGATTCTTCTAATAATAATCTGGCTAAAGCGGTCGATTTTCCTGAACCGGGACGACCTTTTAAAAGAACGTGATTAGTTGCATACTTGCGTAAACCATCTAAAACAGTGAATCTTTCGGGTTTTTCTGGTCTTTCTGGTCTTTCTTGTCGGTTTTGTGGTTCTTTTTCAATCGTCTGTACCCACAAATCCCTTAGCAAAGGTGCAGTTTTCGCTGGGCGTGTTTTTCCCTCTACGTCCGTGAGGGTGTAAAATGTCTCCCACTGGGCGTACTTTTCCGAGATTGATTTGAGATAGGGAGTCCAGTCAATCATTGATGCTGTCAAGTATTTAAATTACCTGTTGAGACGAGGAAAAAGGCAACCCCCCAACCCCTAGCAGGGGTAGGGTTGATTCATGAATCAACCCTACTATGAATCAACCCTACCTTGCTTATTTTTAATTGTAGGCTAAGAAGATTTGGTCATGACTTACAAGATAGAATCGGAGTTTCTGCATCCCTCTCTCCTGTCAGACCGGGAAAACCCCATCCGAATATAAACACTCACGCTGCTGTCGTACCTTGTTCCAAGCACTTTAGCGTATATCTGGCACGAGTTTTAAGAATTGTTAATTGATCTGTTTTTGCCAACAACTCATCTAACTCAGCTACTTCATCAGCGCAGAGTAAAGATTCTGCATTTCTCGTCACTAAATCATCTAAACGGGTTTGCTCTACGAGGGACAATTGACAACTTGCCAGCGCTTTTAATTCATCCACACTCAAACCAATCAAACAATCTTCATCGAGTCCTAATGAATTGGCAAATCGAGAATAGGTGTTCCAGTCTAATAAAACCCCAACTCGTTCCCCTTGCTCATTTGTTAAGTATTCTACTGGCTTGGACATATTAGAAACACTCACAATACAATATAATCCTATTTTAGTAATTAATTCCAGAAAATGCCATCGATCGCCGATAAGGTTATCTTATTTTTGTTTTCCTAATTGTTAGGTTTTCTAAAAAGTTGAAAAAGTACGGGCGAAGCATTCGGATAGAAAATCTCTGGTTTCAGCGATAGGTTATTGTCCGAATGCTTCGCCCCTACAGGACGCAATTGCCGATAAGGTTATCCTATTTTTGTTTTCCTAATTGTTGGGCCTTATAAAAAGTTTCTAAACTGTGACTATCCCCGACAAAACGCCAGTGCCAGGGTTCATAATTAATACCCTGGGGATTATTTTCAGGGAAAGATAACTCGAAACTATACTGGGCAGCGTTATTTTGCAACCAACGAAAAGCGGCAGTATTGGCAAAACTGCTACTTAAATTTGTGGCGGGAGCGTGACCATCGCCAATATCGATCGCATAACCGGTATGATGTTCGCTGTAACCCGGAGGTGCGCTCACTTCTGCTCGTTTGCGGGTTTGCTGATTGCGTTGTTTTTTAACTTCAAAAAAGAGCTTTTCTTGGGTTGCTTTCGATCGAAATGCGGAAATCGGCATTAAAATCACCCCCGACCTTCTCGCGTCACTCTGCATCTGGATAAAAGCCTTGGCTGCTGCCTTCCTTAAACGCATACCACCATCCCCAGTAATAGGGGCTAATTCCGTCTCCGGGGCCTCTTGATAGGGTAAATGACCTAGAATGTTCTCAATGGGGCTAGGAGTGGCTTTAATCAGGGGGGAGGGGTTAATAACCGGTTTTTTTACGGTAGCAGGGGGACGATTCAAGACTGCTATGGCAATTAGGCCAGTTCCCACCAGAGCAAGTAAACCGCTTGCGATCGCTATGAGACCATTAGGATTAGTAGTTTTTCTGTACTGGTTGTCCCGCAAAGCTTCGGGAATATCATCGATCGGTTTCACGGTTTACTTGCCCTCCTGCACGATAATTACATTATTCCCCGGCCACTCCATCTTGACGAGCAGCCTGTTGAACGGCGGCGGCCACAGCCGTAACTACACGACCATCAAAAACCGAGGGAATAATATTCTCTCGATCGAGATTAGCAGGAGTGATCAAAGAAGCGATCGCTTTGGCCGCTTCCAGATACATATTATCGGTGATTGCCCTAGCGCGACAGTCCAGGGCCCCGCGAAATAATCCGGGGAAAGCGAGAACATTGTTGATCTGATTGGGATAATCGCTGCGTCCGGTAGCCACCACGGCCACTAAATCATTGATTAATTCCGGTTGAATTTCGGGAATGGGATTAGCCATGGCAAACACGATCGCATTTTTAGCCATTCCCTTAACCATTTCGGGAGTCAATACCCCCGGTGCGCTCACCCCCAGGAAGACATCAGCGCCTTTGAGAGCATCCCCTAGCTTACCACTGGCGGCCACGGCCCAAGCTTGTTTTTCTGGGGTTAAATCGTCCCGGTTTTGGGAGAGGATACCATGGGAATCACAGAGGATTATATCTGTGGCTCCTGCGGTTTTAAAGAGGGTAGCGATGGCGATTCCCGCTGCACCTGCACCATTAATGACGATTTTGACTGTATCAAGCGATTTTTTGACAAATTTGAGGGCATTAATCAGGGCAGCCAGGGAAACGATCGCTGTACCGTGTTGATCATCGTGGAAAACGGGAATATTTAATTCCGCTCGCAGACGTTTCTCGATTTCAAAACAGCGTGGAGCGCCGATATCCTCTAGGTTAATACCCCCAAAAACCGGAGCGATTCTTTTGACGGTTGCGATGATTTCTTCGGGGTCCTGGGTGGCTAAACAGATGGGAAAAGCATCAATTCCGGCGAATTCCTTGAATAACATCGCTTTCCCTTCCATGACTGGCAAGGCAGCCTCTGGCCCGAGATTTCCTAATCCTAATACCGCGCTACCATCGGTAACTACAGCGACGGTGTTGCCCTTGATGGTCAATGAGTACACTTGTTCGGGGTCGTGGGCGATAGCGGTGCAGATGCGACCAACTCCGGGGGTGTAGGCCATGGCCAGGTCATCTTGGGAGGTGAGGGGAATACGACTTTCAATGGAGATTTTACCCCGACGATGGAGATCGAAGGTGCGATCGGAAACTTTCAGAAGTTTAACATCTGGTAGAGCTTTAACTGCGGCGATAATCTGTTCCGCTTGGTCGGTACTAGCGGCATCAACCATAATCTCGCGGGTGCTAATCTTTAAATTGCGTTCGATCAGAGAAATTTGCCCTAAATTCCCCCCCACATCGGCGATCGCATTGAGGACAGAAGCGAAGGTTCCCGCTTGATTGGGGATTTCTATCTTGAGACTTAAACTATAGCTAGGATTGGGCGTTAAATGAACCATGCTGAAGGCTTCCAATACTGATAAATATTGATTATCTTCTATCTGTGAGGGACTTTGGTATCTAATCGCGCAGTTTCTTTAGCTATTAGGGTCTCTCTGGGCCTAATACCAGGGGAGCGGGGTGTGGGGTGTGGGGTGTGGGGTGTGGGGAGATGGCAAATTAGGTTAGACTTCATCTTAATGAGAAAGACTGTAAATATGACTAGAGAATTATATCCAGCGATCGATCCCTATGGTACTGGTTACTTAAAAGTATCGGCTCTCCACACAATTTATTATGAAGAAGTGGGCAATCCCCAGGGTAAACCGGTAGTATTTCTCCATGGCGGGCCCGGAGGTGGTATTGAGGGGATTTATCGTCAGTATTTCGATCCGCAGAAATGGAGAATTGTCCTTTTTGATCAACGGGGTTGCGGTAAAAGTACCCCTCACGCTGAGTTAAGAGAAAATAACACCTGGCTGTTAGTGGCAGATATCGAAAAACTACGAGAATTATTAAAAATCGAGCGCTGGGTAGTTTTTGGCGGTAGTTGGGGAAGTACCCTATCTTTAGCCTACAGTCAAACCCATCCCGAACGCTGTTTAGGCTTAATTTTGCGCGGAATTTTTCTACTGCGAGAAAAAGAATTAAAATGGTTTTATCAAGAGGGAACCAGTTATATTTTTCCCGATATTTGGCAGAATTATTTAGCACCTATTCCCCCGGAGGAAAGGGGAGATTTGCTGACAGCTTATTATCGGCGCCTGACTAGCGATAACCCCCAAATCCGTCTAGAAGCTGCCAAAGCTTGGTCAATTTGGGAGGGAAGTACCAGCAAATTAATTCCTGCGGACAATTTAATCGAGAGATTCGGTCAGGATAATTTTGCCGAAGCTTTTGCACGCATTGAATGCCATTATTTTGTCAATAAGGGTTTTTTAGAAACGGATAACCAACTGATCGAAAATGTTGATAAAATCCGCCATATTCCCGCGGTTATCGTGCAAGGACGTTATGATATTGTTTGTCCGATTATTTCTGCTTGGGAATTACATCAAGCTTGGCCGGAAGCGGAATTGATCATTGTTGCCGATGCGGGACATTCGATGACAGAAGTGGGAATTCGTAGTGCTTTAATTGAGGCTACCGATAAATTTTCTCATTTATAGATAAGCTAGTTATCGTGATGATTTTGCCAAATTTCTTCGTAGGCTTTTTCCATATCTATCGTAAATTTTTTGGCATTCCAGAGGGTAGATGTATGACGAGATTGACGTAATTGATAACGAATTTCTTCCCTTAAATTTTGATCTAATCCTAACTTAATTCCCCACTGCACATATTCTTCATCACTCCAAGCTATACCCTGACTAATGCCGGCATTAATACCAATAATGACTAATTTCTAGGGGTTCTCTTTCTATCAGTTCTTCGTAAAACTGGCTAACTTGCCAGAAATCCCCTTGGATAATTGCCGATTCAACTTGGGAATGCCAAGACATAAGTATTTATCCTTAAGTGTCTCTACTAGCGTACCCAAATAGAAGCAAAATTTTTCTATATAAGTAAAATTTATCAGTTGCTCAGGGGTTGGGTTTTGGGGTGGTCACTGCGTGCGCGTTGCGCGGGGGGTTTTGGGGTGTTAGGGTTTTGGGGTGTTCGGATTTTAGTTGAAATTCCCCATTCCCCCATTCCCCCACGTCCCCCCCCCGTCCCCACTTCCCCACTTCCCCCACTTCCCACTCTCTACCCAGTTTCAACGCGTCCCAGCTTACCATCAATCTCAGCCAAGAGTCAGTTTTTTGAAAGATTTTCTAAATAAACCAATAAATCGGCCATAGCTTGAGGATCAGGCTGAAATTTCGGCATTGGCGGGGTTTTACCGCTAATTACCTGTTCAATCAGACTAATTCTCGATTTTCGATGGGAAACGTCCTCTAAACTTGGTCCAACGATACCATCAGCAAACTGACCGTGACAAGCAGCACAGTTAATTTGAAAGATTTCGTAACCGCGACTGACATTACCTTGTAGGGATAACACCTCTTTAATGTAGGGATCCGACATCTTAGCCAGATTAAAGGTGATTAAATAGGTGCTAATCAGGAACAAAACCACGATTATAACCATTGAGAATCGATAAAGCCCGAATTTTGGTTTAAGTAACTGACTATTCACGAAGGCCGCCAAAGGAAAGATGAGTTTCTCTTTACATTTTGCAACTTTTTGCCCGAAAATTCCACCACCGCTGCTAGAGATAGGGAAATGGGGAATAATATAAGGCAAAAGTACATCTTTTTCTAACCCTCTAGCAATGAACCTATTAACCAGACTGGAAGATTGGCCTCATATTATCCTACCTATCACCATCGTCCTCAGTTTCCTGCTGTTGGGATGGCTCGTAGAAAAGCGCGTTGTCAGTCAACTTTTATCGATTGCCAGAGAAAAAAACCTGCGTTTCTCGGAAGGGGTTTTACGTTCCCTTCGTGGATTAAGCATACTTTGGTTCGGACTTTTGGGTTTAAATATTGCCCTCTCCCTTCCCAATCTTCCCCTCTTTCCCTACCTGATTCTCCTGAGCAAAAAATTGCTGCTAGTGGCTTTTTTAGCTTCGGCTACTTGGGTTATTGCTCAATTATCCGTGGAAATATTACGATTTTATACCACGGGAGATGATGGCATTTCTTCCCTAACTTCCCTATTTGAATTTCTCGCCAAAGTTCTGATTTTTAGCTGCGGTTTTTTGCTTATTTTAAGCTCGATTGGCATTTCGATCACTCCCATGCTTACTGCCTTTGGTATTGGGGGCGTCTCCCTCGGTTTAGCTCTCCAAAATACCCTAGCTAATTTAATGTCAGGGATTAATATTATCACTTCTAAAAAAGTTAGACCGGGAGATTATATTGAACTGAGAACTGGAGAAGCTGGTTATGTGCGAGATGTGGATTTAAGATGCACAGTCATCGAAGAAATTACCAATAATCTTTTAGTTATTCCCAATGCTCAGATCATTTCTTCTAGTTTCCGTAACTATAGTTTACCGGATAACTCCCTACTGATTCCCGTGGAAGTGGGCATTAGTTACGATAGTGACTTAGAAAAAGTCGAAAAAGTCACCCTAGAAGTAATGCAAGAAATCGCCCATTTATTGCAACCTAACCTCGGTGACTATCAACCCTTTATTCGTTATCATAAATTCGATTACTATAGTATCCTGCTGACGGTTTATCTCAGGGTGGTAGAAGAGGAGTTTTTTCAACACCTCACCATTAAACACGAATTTATTAAACTCCTACACCGACGCTATCAGCAAGAAGGAATTAAAATTCCCTATCCGATTTTTTTTCCCTATCCCCCCACTAATCCCCCTAGTTAATCTCAATTTGCTATGGCAACCAAAAATTTCAATGCCCGGGCAGCTTATAACTGATAATTCTCCTCAAAAAACTTACGGGTCATCGGTTGAGCAACTTCAAGACCGTGGCCTTCTCCTAGCAATTCTAGGGGTTTTCCTTCCACTTGAATCCAGACTTTAGCATTGGGATCTTTGCCGGTAGTAGTATAGATGATTTGTGCCAAACGACCGATCAACATATCAGGTCCATCATCATTGCCAAACTCCCGCGAGAGATTAATCTTAATTCCCGTTTTATCTACTTTTAAATCAAGTAATTTAGTCCCGGGGGGAATAGTAGTCATATCCTGAGGATTGCTTGGACCAGCTAATAGAATCTTCAATACTGCTGTTAACTCTCCCTCGCGGCTATCCGCTTTTTGAACGGTAATTTCTTGGCTGACTAATTGATTACCCGTATCGGTCACTTTTAACCAATAAACCTGTCGAGTTTCCCTAACAGGAATAGCTGCAGGAGTTGCTGTCGGATTTGTCTTCACTGGACCAGGAGAAAGCGGTTCAACAATTGGTGATTGACTTATCGGCACCGGACTGGGAGATTCAATCGGGTTTTCACTGGTTTTCTGGGAGGAAGATAGGTGATGGACGGCAAACCAAGCAGTGGCCCCACCAGCAGTAAATAAAGCGAGGCCGATACCAATTATCCAAGGCAAAGAGATTTTATCACTAGAGCGAGAACTAGGCATAATTCAGTTATCAGTTATCAGTTATCAGTTATCAGTTATCAGTTATCAGTTATCAGTTATCAGTTATCAGTTATCAGTTATCAGTTATCAGTTATCAGTTATCAGTCGAACGCTTTTATTCTCCCCCCGCAACGCGCACGAAGTGGTCTCCCTACTTCCCCACCACCCCACTTCATAATTCATAATTCATAATTCCCACTTCGGATCTCCTGTTTTCCGACCGTTAAATTTAATTGGGGTTCCCCGATCGAGGTTCAATTCTGCCAAAGGCGGCTATACTCAGCTTATCATCGTCGATCTGCAATTGTAGAAGGCGGGCGATAATTCCTTGTTTCTCGAAGTTTTTTAAATCTAACTGAGTGGATATACCCTCGGCAAACCCTTTGAGAAGGCGCGAGGAGATGCGACGACCATTAAGAGTGGCTGTGGGGTCAATAAGCTCGATTTTTCGCCCCTGCACTAGCTTAAATCCCACTTCTAGGCTAAGATCGAGGCTGGCTGCCGGGCCGTCCGGTCTTTGGGTCTCCAGCTGCAGGCTGAGGGCAACTCGATTATTATTAAGAAAGTTAAAATTTGCTTGACTAAATTGATATTTTGTGCTGCCCAATTCTTCCCTAGAGGGAATCAGATTATTAATCAGGGTCTGAATTGGTTCTTTGACCGCTGCCGATTGTAAAGCTTGATTAACATTAGTTTCCGTGAGGACAAGATGCAACGCCCCCGCAGCCGGTCGGCGCAGAGCGGCGGCTAAATTGCCGTTTTTTTGCTGTAATCGCCGCAAATCGAGGCTAATTGGCTCAGTTTCTAGCTCGATCTTCTCAATGCGAACATCAGCAAGGGGATAAATTCCCCGTGCAGAAATGCGAACTCGATCGATTTTGCCTTGCAGAGCCTGATAATTGGGAGTGTTATCGACTCTCACGGCTAATTGTTCCACTTTTTCCACTTGCGAGCGAAGGGTATCGGCTAAAACCCGATCGATAATTGCCCCTGCGGGAGTTAACAGGGTCAAAACACTAGCGAGAGTGATTGTTAGCCATTCCATCGCTCAACTACATCCATCCGGCTAAATTTTGCCAAGCATTAGTCAAAAGCTGACTTAACCAACGTCGCTGCACTTGATCTAAAATCGGGTCTTCTGCGAGAATTTCTTCAGTCAGATCATCTAGAGATTGACCCTGAGCGCGGGCCATTCTAATAATTCCCGCAATCACAGCAGCGATCATCTCCTCATCGACGGGACGCTGTCGGAGGGCGGCAATTTCTTCGGGGGTAGTCGGGATAGGATAATTCATAATCAGATGGTCCTGGCTGTGTATTAATCTAGATATGTAAAGTTTTTTTAACTTTTTTCAGAAAACTTTTTGTGTAGTCTAGCGTAATCAGACGATTTTTGGGTGTAATAGCTAAATCAAGATGAGAGAAATCCTTTACAGAGAAATTCCGACTCCCGACTCGATCGCCGTTTGTCAGTGGTTACAATCCGATTGGCAACCTGCCAGCGGTGTCAAGACAAATACACCTAACGGGGTGAGATTGCGCTTATCGGAGGCGATCGAATTGTCGATCTTTGTCTGGACGCTGCAACGGACTACTTATTTAAAAGTTTTCCGCTGGGGTCAGCGATCGCATAATCAAGAAACATCCCTGACTCAGCAGCTTGATCGAGCTTTACAAAAGCGTTTTCCGCCGCAGTATAACACGATACCAAACATCGATCAAAAAAATCACTCAATTTTTACAGATTTAGAAGCGGACTACCCCCTAACGGTTCACTACTTCCGCAAAATGCCCCAAGGGGAGGCGGACTTAGGACGCTTGTACTGGTGGGAAAAACGTTGGCGCGACAGTGCCAAAAATCCCCAACAACCGCAGCCGGTAATTTTCTCCAGCAGTGAGGAAAATGAGCATCCCATCGCCTACGACTTAATTTATATTGGTGGTGCCTTGGGGGCAATTCATGCGGCACAGATGGCCAAATTAGGTTATCGAGTCCTCCTAGTAGAAAGACTGCCTTTCGGACGGATGAATCGGGAATGGAATATCTCTCGATCGGAGTTTCAAAGTTTAATTAATTTAGGCCTATTTACCGCCGAGGAATTCGAGGAATTAATCTTCCAAGAATACCTCGATGGCTTTAATAAGTTTTTTGATGGCAATAATCCCCCCCATCTAAAAGCCCAAATTCTCCATACTCCCACGGTTTTAAATATCGCCATTAATTCCGATCAATTGCTGCAATCCTGCGGTAAAAAAATACAGAATCATGGCGGTAAAATTCTCGATCAAACGGAATTTATCAAGGCTGATATTACCGCCAATAGTGTTACTATCACCATCAATCATGGTGGAGAAATTCAACAGATCAAAGGCCGTTTATTGATTGATGCTATGGGTTCCGCCTCTCCCATCGCTTGGCAATTAAACGGAGTGCGTGCCTTTGATAGTGTCTGTCCGACGGTGGGGGCAGTAGTAGAAGGATTCGAGCCAGTGGTGTGGGATTCTCACTATGGCGATGTCTTAAATTCCCATGGCGATATTTCTAAAGGCAGACAACTTATTTGGGAATTGTTTCCGGGGGAAGGAAAAGAATTAACTTTCTATCTATTTCACTATCATCAAGTCCATCCCGATAACCCCGGTTCTCTGTTGGAAATGTACGAAGATTTCTTTACTATTCTGCCAGAATATCGACAGTGTGACCCAGAAAAATTAACTTGGAAAAAACCAACTTTTGGTTATATACCAGGGCATTTCAGCACAGGAAAAAAAGATCGAATTGTCTCCTTTGACCGCATTTTGGCCATCGGTGATGCCGCCTCCCTGCAATCACCCTTAATCTTTACTGGATTCGGTTCTTTGGTGCGTAATTTAGAGCGCTTAACCCATCTTTTGGATACCGCATTGAAACACGATTTACTAACAGCTAAAGACCTAGAAAATGTGCGGGCCTATCAAAGTAATGTGGCGGTAACTTGGTTATTTTCTAAAGGAATGATGGTTCCCACAGGAAAAACCTTACCACCCCAAAGAATTAACGCCATGTTAAACACATTTTTCGGTTTATTGGCCGACGAACCGCCGGAGGTTTCCGAAACCTTTATTAAGGATAAAACCGATTGGTTAACCTTTAGCCGTTTAGCAATTAAAGCGGCCAGAAAAAACCCCGCTTTACTGTTATGGATAGCAGAAATGGCCGGCAGTCAGGATTTAATTCGTTGGTTGGGTTCCTATCTCGATTTTAGCCTTGATGGAGTCAAAAATCTGCTTTTTGGTTCCTGGTTTCCCCAATGGTTAAAAAACTCGCAAAGTTGGCTAGAAAAGGACAATCCTCGCCTCTGGTTAAAGCTATTGAGTTTTAATTATGGACTAAGACATTAAGTAGGGGCTCTTCTAGGTTCTGTGTGATAAGTTTAATTGACATAGGATCGATCGATCTTTGTGTCCTTTGTGTCTTTGTGGTTCGTTCCACCCCCTCGCTCTTGAGAAATGTATCTTAGAATACATTTTACCCACCAAAGCTG
>NZ_JBHFLL010000117.1:0-6689 GCF_041928595.1 Microcystis sp. BLCC-F209 | reverse complement strand
TTGACGATTAGCTTTGATTGAGGGAGCTAATTTTCCTTGTTTTCTATTTGAGAATCGTTTTTGTCGATGCGCTCTTAGATTAAAAGGAAGTTCTAAGTGAGTCTTCCAAAGAGTAAAAAGAGAGGATTGAACGCCAATTCCAGAGAATAATTTACCTGGGTCAATACCAATAGCAATCGGTTGGGTTTTGTTATCGGAAGGTTCATCGGTTAGCTGGACATAGAAAATATCTAAGTCGTTGAATTTACCGATAGCTTTTCCTTCCTTAATCCACCGCCTGGCCCGACTGGGTTTAGTGGGCATCAACGGTTTTCCGTCTTTTGAGATAACAGGAACTCTTGCCATGGAGATAATCCTTAAGAGTAAAGTTAAAGTCCCTTTCCGCAACACAATCCAGATGTCTTGTCTAACAACGCTTTACCAATAAAGCTGAGAGGTAATCCGAACTAGGGAAGTATTCGGAAGTCTGGGCCAGATTGCGTCTCGATGCGGTAGTCTCTACTTGCGTCGCCTAAATTGGTTTAGGCAAGCCCCGTCGCTTTTAGGGCGGGGTTAGTGACAATTATCCCTTGCTACGCCAGACTAAGAGCATTATAATCCCTATCTCGCTCGATCGACTACAAAAGATAGCTTCGCACCGCTGCTACTAGCCTTTCTGTCCAAAAATTGGCTAATTCTAGGGTTTCTGCTTCCACCATCACCCGAATTAACGGTTCTGTCCCGGAAGCTCGTACCAAAATCCTGCCTTTTTCTGCCATAGCTGTCTCCGCTTGGCGGATCTCTCGGTGCAAAGGTTCACATTGCTGCCAATTACCTCGCACTTCTCTATCCTCCACCCGCACATTGCGTAAAATCTGCGGATAGGTGACAAAGCTATGATCGACTAGATTAGCCAAGGAAACCCCCGATTTCCGCACTAAAGCCGCTAAATGTAGGGCGGTTTGCATTCCATCCCCAGAAACCCCGTAATGATGGCAGAGGATATGACCGGATTGTTCACCCCCTAGCATGGCTCCAGTTTCCCACATCTGCGCCTGAACGTGCTGATCGCCCACGGCAGTACGCAAGAATTGCCCCCCCAGTTTTTGCCAAGCGCGTTCAAAGCCTAAATTAGCCATCACCGTTGCCACTAATAACCCATCCGGTAGCCGTCCGGCTTCTAAGAGGGAACGACCCCAAAAATAGAGGATATAATCGCCATCTACTACTCTACCTTGACTATCCACGGCCAGGACCCGATCGGCATCGCCATCGAAGGCAAACCCCAAATCCGCTTGCTGATTGATTACCGCCGCCTGTAGGCTTTCTAAATGGGTAGAACCACAATTAATGTTAATGCGATCGCCATCGGCTCGCTCGTGTAGGCAGATAACTTCCGCCCCCAAAGCTTGGAATACTAAAGGTGCTAGGTTAACAGCTGCCCCCCAAGCTAGATCTAAAACTATTTTTAATCCCGATAGGTTAATATCCGTCCCGACGGAATCAATGACAGCTTGATAATACTTTTGGATTAATTCGGGACAAAAAGTCGCTTTTCCCCAATTTTCCGGTTTATCCGCTAATTCTAAATTGCCCCTTAAACCCGCTTCTATCTGTGCCGCTAAAGTGCCGGATAATTTTAAACCGCTACTGTCAAAAAATTTAATGCCGTTATCTTCGGGAGGATTATGACTGGCAGAAATCATTATCCCCCCCATCGCTTCGCTTTCTCTGGTTAAATAGGCGACGCAGGGAGTGGGACATAATCCCAGTTGCCAGACTTCTATTCCCGCCCAAGTTAACCCCGCAGTGATAGCATTGGCTAACATATCACTGGAATTACGCGAATCTTGACCGATAATTACCGGTTTGGTGACACCAGCCTGATTTTTTAATACCTGTCCCGCCCAAAATCCGATTTGTAGCGCTAGGGGGGCAGTTAATAATTCTCCCACCTGGCCACGAATTCCGTCCGTGCCAAACAGGGGGGATGGCGGCAATTCGATCAAACCCCCTAAGGATAACAGAGGATGCGATCGAGTTTTTTGTCCATTTTGATACGATAGAGACGCTACCATGGCCGATTCTTTTCCTCACACAACACAATCAGAGGATAACATGATCACCGATTTTTTAAAATTAATGTTCCCAGTTGACCTTAATCCTCCTCCCGGAGTTCCTGACACTGTAGGGTGTGGGGTGTGGGAATTATAAATTATGAATTATGAATTATGAATTATGGCTCTACCGAACCTGTCATGCAAAACTATCAACAACTCATGCTTGTAAAGCTTGTATAGCAGGGCTTTGAGTTTTTGTTAGATTGATATTTATCAACTTTAGAGCATTGCTGGGCAGAGAGGGTGCTTGAGGAATTTTCTACAGTGTAAGTTCGGAAGAACCTGAATTATGAATTATGAATTGGGGTGTGGGGAAGTGGGGAAGCTGTCTCATCACCCTATCACCCCAAAACCCTATCACCCCAAAACCCTATCACCCCAAAACCCTATCACCCCAAAACCCTATCACCCCAAAACCCTATCACCCCAAAACCCTATCACCCCAAAACCCTATTTCCTATCTCCTGTCTCCTGAATCCTGAATCAAGATTGTGGATTTTTGCCGGAGGTCTAAGCAAGGAACCGAGGTTATTTGGTAAGCTAAAACGGTAATCTTGACCCCCGAATGCCCGTGCTGATCAGTGTTGTCATCCCTACCTACAATCGCCAAGCAATCTTAAAAAAATGTTTACTCGCCCTAGAAAATCAGCGTTTAACCGATAATAAGGTGGAAAACTACGAAATAGTCCTTGTCGATGATGGTTCTAGCGATGGGACGCTCGCCTGGCTAGAAAGTCAGAAAGCCAATTTACCCCATCTGCAACTGTGGCCACAGGATCACGGCGGACCAGCGATCGCTAGGAATCTGGGGGTAGAAAAAGCTCGCGGTGATACGATTATTTTTATCGATAGCGATCTGGTAGTGACAGAAAATTTTTTGCAAGCCCACGCCGACGCTTTAACCGCCGGGGCAGCCAGTCTCGGCAGCGATCGCTTATTTACCTACGGCAGCGTCATTAACACCTGTAACTTCGAGCATCCCACCAGTGAACCCTATAAAATCACCGACTTCTCCGCCGCCTATTTTGCCACGGGCAACGTGGCGATCGCCAAAAAATGGTTATTAGCGGCGGGATTATTCGATACGCAGTTTCAACTCTACGGTTGGGAAGACTTGGAATTAGGGGTGAGATTGAAGCAATTAGGACTAAAATTAATCAAATGTCCGGAAGCGGTCGGTTATCATTGGCATCCCCCCTTTAATCTCGCCCAAATTCCCAATCTCATCGATAAGGAAATTCAACGGGGACGGATGGGAGTGCTTTTTTATCAAAAACATCCCACCTGGGAAGTGCGGATGATGATTCAAATGACTTGGATTCACCGACTTTTGTGGGGTTTACTTTCCCTAGGCGGAACCCTGAATGAACGCAGCCTCTCCCCGCTGTTACAATGGTTAATCGATCGAGGTAAACCGCAATTAGCCCTAGAAATTGCCCGCATTTTTCTCAATTGGTACAACGTGCGCGGCGTTTATCAAGCTTATCGGGAAATGCAGCCTCAGTGAAATGTCTTGCCAAACACCGATGCGGTGTGACAGCATTTAGCATTGACAACCGACCCCCTAAAACTAGAGACTTTGTACCTCACCATCAAGATAACTGCCGTAAAGGTGAACATTGGCTGATAAAAAAGTTAATATTGGCTTTCTTTTTCCGATAATTGCTGCCACAATCAAAAGCAATCGCCATAGAGAGCGGCGGAAAATACCGACCACATTTGCCCCTTGTGAATTATCCTCTGAGATTGGGCATATTAGAAGTAAATTTTCCTAGAGGAGGAATCCCATCATGAATATCTTCGATATTTTAATCGGTTTTGTCGGTGGCGGTGCGATCGGGGGTGGGGCTTTATATGCCCTGCAAGAGGGAAAAATCAGGGAAGCACTGCAAAAATATGAGAAAATTCGGGCGGCTTTAGGTGAAACCGAAGCAGAGTTAAAAGACAGCAAAGGACAGTTTGGCAATATCGAAGCCACCTATAGAGAAGAATTGGCTAAATTGCAAAAAGAGTTAGAAGATAGCCAAGGACGTTTAGCAGAGGCAGCCAGCGCAACTGCCGCTCCAGCCGTGGAAACTGCCCATACAACCGAAATTCAGGAACTTCAACGGCAATACGAAGCTAGAATCGAGGAATTGCGCCAAAGCTATCAAAGTCAAATAGAAGGGATTATAGAAGGCAAGCAAGCGGAAATAGAAGCCCTGCGTCAAAGTCAACAGGAGCAGATTCTAGAATTAGAAAATGGCTATCAGTGGCAAATTCAACAACTAGAACAGGGTTATCAAAGTCAACTGTTAGAACTAGAAAACGCCCGCCAAACCGTATTGGATGAGCGAACCCCTGAAATTGTCGAACCCTGGGATGATTTCCCCGATAACCCCAGTGCCGAAGAAATCAATCCTTTTGAGGGTTTTATCACGGAAGAAACCCTAGGATTAGAACCAGAATTTGCCCCCGAAACACCCCTAGAAACGCCCGTTTCCCCCTCAGAATTCACTGGGGAAATGAATCCCTTTGATGGTTTTATCACGGAAGAAACCCTGGGATTAGAACCGGAATTTGCCCCCGAAACACCCCTAGAAACGCCCGTTTCCCCCTCAGAATTCGCCCCAGTAATGGAGACATTTGAGGGTTTAAACAGCAGGGAAGAAACCTTAGTTTCTCCAGAAATGACCGAGAGCGAAGATTTTCCCGTCATGGAAGAACCAGCAATCTCTAGCTGGGAAATGTCCGCTGCTGAGATAGAATTTTTCAACAGTCTAACATTAGAGGAAGAAACTAGAACGATCGCTAGTCTAGAAGAATTATCGGGTAATTACGATCAGAGCTTCAGTCAAGAAACCGTTAGCAGTAACACCAGTTACTCCGATTTATTAGCCACCGACCCAGACAAATTCGCCGATAACCAAAATTTTCTAGATGACTTATTTGCCGATACTGCTGACGGCAATGGACTCGAATTCTTCGATTCTTTTGCCGAAGAAACCCCTACAGTTGCATCTAAGGGACGAAATGTTGCTTCTGTTGCGAGTGACCAAGAAGAACTAGATTTCTTCAGTATGTTGGATAATGAAGAAATTGGCAATCTAGAATCCCTTGAGGAAGAACTGTCCCTTGATGATCTATTTAGCGATGATTTATTCTCCGATGGGGACAATAGCAAAACCACGACGCTAGAATCTCATCAGTAGGCCGATTGCCCGCTATGAAGGCAGAAGACAGAATTTCTTCTCCACCCGATTTCTGGCTTCTGACTTTCTCAATATGTGGGCGATGTCCCCCTGTCCACCTATTCCTCTAACATAAAAAAATAAAAAAATTGTATCAAAAGTAACAGAAGCTGGCAAAAAAAACAAATAGGATAGAAAAGGGTGCTATGCGCCCACTTGACTCTAGCTAAATCTTATTTTAAGGAGATTTCCCTGTGAAACTCGCTATTACACATCTTGTTTTATCCACCGCCACTTTCGGCCTAATGTTGGCTGTGCCGCAGAACGCCCAAGCCTCAGGCCTGATCCGTAATGTCGCTGCCAACGTAGTAACTGGTGGGACTGGATTCGGTGGTATAGGTCTTACCACCAACGGAGCCGGGCTAATAGGTCCGCCAGTTGACCGGCCAACTCTGACGGGAGATCACAGTGCGACTAGTAATACTAATTCTTGGCGTTCAGCAAACCTGAACGCCGGTACTATCGGACAAGCTGTTATCGAGTTTACTTTCCCTCGTGTCTACAATCTGGCTGGGTTTAGTTTCTGGAACCTTGGTAGTACCACAACGTTAGCCAGTCAGGGAATTAATGGCGTGAAGATTGAATACTTAAAGGAGAATGTTTGGACCCCTCTGATTGGTGCTCCTATTTCCTTCCTCAGAGGTTCGACGGCAGGTAATACACCGGTAGAGACGTTCAATTTTACCCCAGTCTTTACGACTAAGGTTAAATTTAGCAACATGACTAACCATGGAGGGATTGGTACTAACTATCGTCTCGGTTTCAATGAGATTCAATTTAGATCAATCCCCGAACCTTCCACCACCCTGGCTCTGTTAGCCTTGGGTTTAGCGGCTGTTGGTCTGAGAAAAAGAATTTAATTTTTGGATGGTAGGTGGGGTTATGGGATAACACCGGGTAACCAATCTACTCACTTAGAGCAACCAACAGGGAGAAGTCTAAATCTTAGGTAAAGTTGCGTCAATGGTGGTTGGAGCAACAAGGGTGTCAGGAAAGTTCTAGGAACTGTCGCCCGTCCCTAGCTGATTTGAGATTTTTCCAATCGGGACACAAGGGATAAAAACTTATTAAGGTTGATAATTACCCCTTGCTAGGGGAATTTTTTTGCTGGAAAATAACGTTCGCCCCCAGCCCAGCCGAGGACCTCTACATGGCACCCATGGCCGAGAAAAATCATAAAAACAGCCCTAGAGTTTCTGGCGAGTGCTATAAAGGTAAATAGGGTTTGCTGAAAAAGTACGGGCGAAGCATTCGGGCAATAACCTATCGGTGAAACCGTAGATTTTTTATCCGAATGCTTCGCCCCTACAGGACGCGGGCCGATGAAGACGCAAGGTTTTGAAGCACGATTCTCTCAAAA
>NZ_JBHFLL010000116.1:0-25558 GCF_041928595.1 Microcystis sp. BLCC-F209 | reverse complement strand
TCAGTTATCAGTTATCAGTTATCAGTTATCAGTTATCAGTTATTAGTTATTAGTTATTAGTTATCAGTTATCAGTTATTAGTTATCAGTTATCAGTTATCAGTTATCAGTTATCAGTTATCAGTTATTAGTTATTAGTTATCAGTTATCAGTTATTAGTTATCAGTTTATCAGTGGGTAAGTTAGGTACTTATCGATGGCTGCATCCCACATTTGCAGAAATACCGATAATCAGCAATTATCAGTGACTCTTAAATTATTACAGATATATCAGCAGCTGCGTGTAAGCATCCCACAAAAAAACTAATGCGCTCCGGGGTTCGGGGGAGGCGCTTCGTCCCCCGACGGGGGGTTTGGGGGGTAGAACCCCCCAAAAGCTTGGATTGAGCGATAAAACCGAAAGTAAGTAGGTGGGTGGAATTAAATATAAAATGAACGTAGGTTGGGTTGAAGCATGAAACCCAACGCCCGCATGGGTTACGCTACCGCTAACCCATCCTACAAATAATTGTGCCTACCTACTTAACGCCCGATTTTAGTAGAGAGTTTCCCTTAAAAAATCCCAACTTAGTAGATTTACAAAAATGAGATGTACCCCTTTCAGTTATCAGTTATCAGTGGGTAAGTTATCAGTGATCAGATTTGAGTTTTAAGTTAGCAGTATTAAATAGAGGTTTCCTACTGTCTTTTCACTGATTACTGTTTACTGATCACTGATTACTGAAAAAGCTGGTAACTAATATCAATCCTATAACAATTTCTCCAATTTGGGATCGGTTTGTAAGTGCTTGAGAACTTGTTTAATATCTTGGGTACGATCTTTGTGGACAACGAGAGTTGCTTTACCGTCGCGAACAATTACCAGATCTTTTAAACCAATAGTAACGATCACTTCCTCCTCATCACTAGCATAGATAATAGAGCCTTCCGTATCCAAACCGACATGATTGGCCAGTTCAATATTTTTGCCCTTTGCTTCTAGTAATCTTTCCAGAGAATTCCAATCTCCCAGATCATCCCAACCAAAATTAGCGGGTAAAACGTAAGCGAGTTGGGTTTTTTCCATCAAAGCATAATCGATACTTTTTTTCTCTAAATCCTCATAGGCAGCGATGCCCCGATCGATCAGAGGTTGTAAAATATTATTAGCGTGGGTTTTTAGCTCCTCTAAAACCACTTGTCCCTGAAAGATAAACATTCCGCTATTCCAGCTAAAAAGTCCCGTTTCTAGGAATTTTTCGGCCGTGGTGCGATCGGGTTTTTCCGTAAAACGACTCACTTTATAGACGGGTAAACCATTAAATTCGCCTTGATTTTCTCCCTGTTCGATATAACCGTAACCGGTGGAGGGATAATCGGGTTTAATCCCTAAAGTAACGATCGCTTTTTGGCTGACGGCCACTTCTACGGCCGCTTTTAAAGTGTTAATATAAGCCTCTTGATCACCAATATAATGATCGGCAGGAAAAAAACCGATCGCCACTTCCTTACCATAACGTTTTATCACTTCTAAAGTAGCCCAAGTCACAGCCGGGGCCGTATCCTTGCCCACCGGTTCCACTAATAGGTTACTCTCCGGTAAATCGGGCAGTTGTTCGCGGACACCATCAGCGATCGCACTAGCGGTAATTACCCAGAGATTTTCCCAACCTGCCCCTAAAGATAATAGACGATCGGCCGTTGCTTGTAAAAGACTGCGACCACTACCATCAAGACAGAGAAACTGTTTCGGACGCGCTAGACGACTGAGGGGCCAAAAACGTTCCCCTTTACCACCGGCGAGAATGACTGGAACAAGCGACTGATTCATAAAAAATTGACACTTATCGGTTAAGTTGAACCGATTGTATCAGACGGCAGTGAGCGTTTTCCTGACCCAAAGCTAAAAAGCGGGCAAATAACCCGCTTTTTAGCAAAAATAACCGAAATATTGCGATTAGAAATTCATTTCGGCCGCTTGTACTGTTTCCACTTGTTTTTTCTTAATAACTAAGAGGATTTGGCAGAGCATAATACCACCGAGGAATAAAACTAATCCTTTGATCCGGCCGGGATTTTGTAGGACAACTTCCGTCTCTTTTTGACCAAAACCGCCAACATTGGGGTTACTGGTTAAAAATTGTCCCACTTCGATCGCTTGACCTTCCGAGACGATTAACTCAGGACCTGCGGGAATATTTTCCACCACGGGGCCAGCTTCAGAAGTGATGGTGACTTCATAACCACCGGCTTCGGTTTTGCTGATCTGGCTAATTGTACCTGCGGTAGAAGCTTTGAAAGCGTTATTATTGCTCGGTTCACCGGTGGGGTACACTTGACCGCGACCGCGATTGGCCCCTAAATGCACAGCATATTTACCGAAGTGAATACTCTTGTTTTGGCTAGGATCGGGGGCCAGGACAGGGAAAACGATTTCTTTGTATTGATCCCCGGGTAAGGGGCCAACGATAACCACGTTATCTTGACCTTCTTTGTAGGATTGGAAATAGACTCCACCGAGTTTTTCCTGCATTTCTTCGGGAATGCGATCGGGGGGCGCGATTTTAAAACCATCCGGTAGCATTAAGACTGCACCGACGTTTAAACCCCCCTTGGATCCGTCGCCTAACACCTGTTGACTGGTGGGATCGTAGGGGATTTTTACCACTGCTTCAAAGACGCTATCGGGTAATACCGAGTGGGGGATTTCAATTTCGGCGGGTTTTTGGGCTAAATGGCAGTTCGCGCAGACAATCCGACCGGTCGCTTCTCTGGGGGTTTCCGGGGCGGTTTGTTGCGCCCAAAAAGGATATGCTTGGGCAGATTGGGGGTTAATGACATCGCTGGTTAGGAGTAGGGAAACGGTAGCGATCGCCACGAGGACGGCTTTCACTAGGGCCTGTCTGTGGACTTGCGGGAAGCTTAAAAAGTTGAATGTTCTCATCTCTATCGGTTGAATAATTCCAAATCTCGTCACATTGAATAATCTAGGACCACCAGGGTTCTTCACCGGTGCGGAAGTCGGTTTCCGTCCAAGTGGAGAAGACGACTTTATCATTATCGGTGACGTTGGCATGGGCGAGGGCTAAGGATAGAGGCGCTGGACCGCGAACTACTTTTCCTTCGGCATTGTACTGGGAACCGTGGCAAGGACACATGAATTTTTCTTCGCTGGCATTCCAAGGCACCACACAACCTAAGTGGGTACAGACGGCGTTAATTCCGTAGTTGGCCAGGGTTTTGTCCTCTTGGACAACTAAATAGGTGGGGTCGCCTTTTAAACCTTGGGCTAAGGTGCGATCGCCAGCGTTATGGCTTCCCAGAAATTGACTGACAATCACATCATTGCCTAGGGCATCTTTAGCGGTGACACCGCCACCCGTACCACCGGCCGAGGGGGGAATAAAATACTTAACAATCGGATACAAAGCACCCGCCGCTACTCCGGTAATTGTACCAAAGGTCAACAGGTTCATAAATTGACGACGACCCAAATCGGGAACATCTGTACCGGAAACTTGACTCATTGCTCCTTATCTCCAAATGTAAATTTTTGTAAACTAATTCTCATCTAAGGGCGATTTTGTGCATCTCGATCAAGACGAAAACCCAGAGCTTAAAGAAGGTTTACAAGGGCTTTATTAGATTATTACAGATATTGAGTCACGGACAATTGCCACAGCAAAGCTGCGTCAAATGCGATCGCTGTTTTCTCGCTTTTGCCGAGATGAGAAACCGCGAACATCGAAAGAATCTTAAAAAATTTGATCCAATGGAAAAGTTAAGTCCCCATATACCTTTAACTTAAGTTAAGTAGCCAAGAATACAATGATTTCAAGTCATGCCTACCGGCTTGTACAGGGAAAATTCTCGCATAAATAGATTACTTAACTCAATTTGTCAAGGCTGGGATTACTTTCAATGCTTGGTATAAAAATTTTTATTTATCTCTATCATCTTTAACCCATGAAATTAGCTGATATTCTCAAAGACTCAAGTTATAAGTTGTCCCAGTTTACACCGACGGAAATTGAGCAATTAGAGCAGGCAATTACGCTTAAAAAGACGAAAAATGGGGAAGCTCCCTATACAATTTGCTTAGTACGGAAAAAAGAGATTAAACTTACCCCAGAAGAAGCGATTAGACAATTATATTTAAGGGTTTTAAGCGATCGCTTAAATTATCCTCTCAGTCGCATTCAGGTGGAGTATGGGGTTAATTTTGGCAGGGAGGTAAAACGAGCAGATATTGCGGTGATGGACAAAGATCGCCTGAACACAGTTTATATTTTGGTAGAGGTAAAAAAACCCAAACTCAAGGAAGGAAAAGCACAACTACGTTCCTATTGTAACGGCACAGGTTCGCCGATGGCTGTCTGGACGAACGGCGATCAGATTTCCTATTATCAACGCAAAGATCCCAATTATTTTGAAGATATTCCAGATATCCCTAACTCTAATCAAACCCTAGCAGATATTCTCCAGATTAAGTTCACTTTAGATGATTTAATCGCCAATGATAAGTTAGTCAAAGAAAATAAATCTCTGAAAACGCTAATCGAAGAAATGGAAGATGAGGTATTAGCAAATGCGGGGGTAGATGTCTTTGAGGAATTATTTAAGCTGATTTTTGCCAAGCTCTATGATGAATGGTATTCTGGACAGGGTAATCGACGTTCTACTCGTTCTCTGGAGTTTCGTAATACAGGACAAACAGAAAGCGCATTAAAAACAAAAATCCAGGATCTTTTTGACAAAGCTAAGAAAAAATGGCCAGGGGTATTTAGTGAGGATGCCAAGATTAGTCTCACACCTTCTCACTTATCGGTTTGTGTGTCATCCTTAGAAAATGTGAAGCTATTTAACTCCAATTTGGATGTAATTGATGAAGCATTTGAGTATTTAATCAATCAAAGCAGTAAAGGGGAAAAAGGACAGTTTTTCACCCCTCGTTATGTGATTGATATGTGTGTGAAGATGCTTAACCCCCAAGAAGATGAATATATAATTGATACTGCAGCCGGTTCCTCGGGTTTTCCAGTACATACAATCTTTCATGTTTGGCGGCAGATTCTAGAGGATGAGGGATTAGAAGTAAGTCATTTATTTTCATTGGAAGAAAAGCCACCCCGTTGTAAGGAATATGTGGAAGAAAAGGTGTTTGCTATTGATTTTGATGAAAAAGCGGTAAGGGTAGCACGAACCCTCAATCTGATTGCTGGAGATGGACAAACAAACGTACTACATTTAAACACTCTAGATTATGAATTATGGGATGAGGTGACGCAACAGGAAGAATGGGATGATGTTTATCATGAAGGTTTCAGACGCTTGAAAAAACTGCGTCCAAAGGGAAGTCCAGACTATAGGGAGTTTCAATTCGATATTTTGATGGCAAATCCACCTTTTGCGGGTGACATCAAAGAACCGCGCATGATTGCTCGTTATGACTTAGCAAAAAAGCCTAACGGTAAATGGGAAACTAAGGTAGGACGCGATATTTTATTTATTGAGCGCAATCTAGACTTTTTGAAACCGGGGGGAAGAATGGCGATAGTTTTACCCCAAGGACGCTTTAATAATTCTTCTGATAAGAATATTCGGGATTTTATTGCCGAAAGATGTCGAATATTAGCAGTGGTGGGATTACATGGTAATACTTTTAAACCCCATACGGGAACAAAAACCTCGGTGTTATTGGTGCAAAAATGGAATGATGATCCCAAAATAGGCGCACTTTGTCCTCGTCAGGATGATTATAATATCTTTTTTGCGACGATGCAGAAGTCAGGCAAGGATAATTCTGGAGAAAAAGTTTATGTTAAAGTGTCTGATGATTCGGGGGATTTTCTCTTAGATAAACATAATCATTGGATTGTGGATCATGATCTTTTTAATCATGATGGATTAACGGAAGATGGTATCGCTGAGGCCTTTATTGAGTTTGCTAAAAAGGAGAATTTAAGTTTTTTTGACCTTTCCCCTCTGAGTAAGGGGGGAGCTTTTGATCCGGTTAAATATCAGCAGTTAATGGATAGAATTGAAGCGGTTGAATTGAGTTTAAGCGAGGTTTTGGAAGATAATAACTCATCTAGATTTGATAGTGAATATTTCAGAAAGCATTATCTTGCTAGTTTGAAGATACTTCAAAAAATCAGGTATCAAAAAATTCATGACATTGCTTATGTTACCGATGGTATTCATGAATCAATTGATTTTGATGAAGACAGTAATATACTTTCATTTTCGGCAAAATATCCTAAAGAAAACTACTTTGACATAAATGATATTAAATATATCTCTGAGCGTCAACACAATCTAAATCCAAGAACTCAGTTTCAGGAAGATGATGTAATTATTTCTACGGTTGGAACTATTGGGAACTGTGCAGTAGTTGATAAATATATATTGCCCGCAAATAGTGATCGAGATGTAGGAATTATTAGAATTCATGACAAATCTGTTAAGCCTAGATTTCTATCAACTTTTTTAGTGAGTAGATATGGACGATTTCAGTCTGAGAGAGAATCCACTGGAAATGTTCAACTACACCTTTTTATATACAAAATTAAAGAGATTAAAGTTCCTCAACTAAAAGATGATTTTCAACAGTATATTGAAAAAATAGTTAAATTCTCCAAAAATTTATTAGATTCTTCACAATGTATCTACCAACAAGCTGAAAATTTACTATTAACAGAACTTGGTTTAAAAGATTGGCAACCCACAGAAGAAAGCATCGCAGTTAAAAGTTTTTCTGAGTCTTTTTTGTCTTCTGGACGCTTGGATGCTGAGTATTATCAACCGAAATATGATGAAATTGATAATTATTTTAAGGATTTCAAATTGATAAAAATTCGTGATTTAATTAATTACCCTGTTTCTAGTGGTGCAACTCCTAAAGCGGGTGGTGATGATTATACAGATGAAGATGATGGTATTCCTTTTATAAGAGCAGTTGATCTTAAAGATGGAGAAGTTGACACAAATAACTTTATTTTTATTAAAAGATATGTTCATGATCTCACCTTGAAAAAAACAAAAGTCAAGAAAAATGATGTACTTTTTTCAATTGCTGGTACGGTAGGAAGATGTGCTATTTTTGATCATGATTTTGAAGCCAATATTAATCAAGCTGTTTCTATTTTAAGGTTTGACGAAGCTCAAGTTAAAAGACTCTATTTAATTGTCTTTTTTAACTCTGAAATAGGCAAAATGTACATTTCCAAGTATGCTCGTCAGGGTTTGCAAACCAATCTAAACTTGAATGAAGTATCTGACCTTAGAATTCCTATATTAGATTATAATCTTCAAGGAGAAATCAGTAAAAAAGTACAAGATAGCTTTGATATTAAAGCAAAATCCAAACAACTCTTAGAAATTGCTAAAATAGGAGTAGAAAAAGCAATAGAAACCGAGGAAGAAACGGCAACCACTTGGATAAACCAACAACTAGAAAGCTTGGGAGTAAACCTAATCTGATGAACACAAAAATAAATCTACCAATGGAACAAATTAAAGGATTTTGTCAAAAGTGGCAAGTCACCGAGTTGGCATTATTTGGTTCAGTTTTACGCGAAGATTTCCGTTCAGATAGCGATATTGATATTTTAATTACCTTTTCCCCAACTGCTAAACGAGGTTTAACCGAAACCCTACAAATGCGCGATGAACTGCAAGCAATTTTCAATCGAAAAGTAGATTTAATTGTGAAAGCAGCACTCAAACGGAGTGATAACTGGCTAAGATGTAAAAACATTTTAGAATCAGCACAGATTATATATGCTTCGTGATCAAGAATCTCTAATCGACATTGTAAATTCTATTAGACGTATTTTGCGCTATACCGATGGTATCGGTAAATCAGAATTGGAAACCAATGATGAAAAATTGTCTGCCATCCTCTACCAAATTACCATTATTGGTGAAGCGACTAAACGTCTTTCTGTAATCTTCCGTCAACAACATCCAGAAATTCCTTGGCGAGAAATGGCTGGAATGCGAGATGTCATTGTTCATAAATACGATCAGCTTGATTTGGATGTGGTATGGGACATAGTTGAAAATAAATTAACAGAACTTTTGAAAGCGATCGCACCTTTACTCTAAGAGTGCTTTAAAAGCAAAAATCCAAACAACTATTAGAAATTGCTAAAATAGGAGTAGAAAAAGCGATAGAAACCGAGGAAGAAACGGCAACCGCTTGGATAAACCAACAACTAGAAAGCTTGGGAGTCAAACTAATCTGATCAACACAAAAATAGAACTACCCTTGATTTTTACCAGAGGTCTATTTTTAAAGGGGGAGAATGTCAACCCTCACTGCTAGACTCAACAGTATGGCCGACTTCGCTGATCCATTGGGCAATTTCTGCGGGGGATGCGGTGGTTTCTACCGTGACGATTTTATTGGCTACATCCACCGATATTTGGGCTGCTGGTTGCTGATTATTAATCGCTTTAGTAATGGTATTAGCGCAACCTTCACAGGCAATACTAGGCACTTTTAGGGTAATTGTCATTGTTGTAACTCCAGTAACTTCATAGCTAAAAACTAGCATAAATTGTCAGGGGTAGCTGATTTTTTAAGAGTTTATTTACCATTTCAGCACTGCCGCTTCGATCCCCTGTTCCCGTCGCAGTTTACTATCTTTTTCTAGCCATTGGATGACCTGTTTATGGGTTAGTTCTTCTAGGGTTACTCCCGTATCTTCGGCGATTATTTTTAGTAAGCGTAGGGAAGAAATTGTTAAACGAGTCAGGAATTTTTCGGGAGAAGTTAAGAGGGCAGCGTCCACATCTGCGGATTCTTCTGGGGTTAAAAATTGTCTGTTTTCGATCATAGTTTTATTTGGTTTCCATCCAATTGTCACCGGCTTTAATTTCTACCAAGAGAGGGATCGTCAAGGAGACAGCTTCTTCCATAGTCGTCTTGATTTTTGACTCTAGGGATGGCCATTCTTCCCTCGGTACTTCCAAGACTAATTCATCATGGACTTGCAGCAGTAATCTCGCTCGATAATTTTGCAGTACCTCGGCTAATTTTATCATCGCTACTTTAATAATATCAGCACTGGAACCCTGAATGGGCGCATTAGCAGCCGATCTTAATAATTGTGCTTCCTCGTTGTTGAGTTTGAGGCTATCTAAATCGATGTCATGTAAGGACAGTCCCCGCAGTCTTTTTAAGAGGGGATTATCGAAGTTAAAATAACGTCTTCTGCCCAAAATTGTTTCCACATATCCCTGAGCGATCGCTTGTTTTTTGCTATTTTCTAAATACTCAAATACTTGGGCATAACGTTGATGATATTTTTCAATAAATTTTCTGCCCTGTTCTACGGTTAATTTCGATTCACGGGCGAATTTTTGCGCTCCCATGCCATAAATAACCCCGAAGTTAATTGTTTTTCCTAAACTGCGTTCTTCGGGGGTAATTTCCTTTTTATCAAAGAGCAATTGAGCGGTGACTTTATGAACATCTTGGTTACTACGATAAGCTTCTAATAAAACTGGTTCTTGACTGAGATGAGCGAGAATTCTTAACTCGATTTGTGAGTAGTCTGCTGACACCAATAAGTAACCATCTTCGGGGATAAAAGCTTGACGAATTCGCCTGGAAAATTCACTGCGAATGGGGATATTTTGTAGGTTAGGATTGGAGGATGATAAGCGTCCGGTGCTGGTGATGGTTTGATTAAAATCTGTATGTACTCTTGCGGTTTTTGGTTCGGCTAATTTCGGTAAAGCATCCACATAGGTTGATTTTAATTTAGATAAGGTGCGATGTTCAAGGATATAATCAATTAAGGGATGATCGCCTTGTAGTTTCTCTAAAACACTTTGATCGGTGGAGTAACCTGTTTTAGTTTTTCTGGATTTTTTGCGGTTGAGTGCCAATCGATCAAAAAGGATTTCACTTAACTGTTTAGGAGAGCTAAGATTAAAGGTTTCTCCGATGGATTCATAAGCTTTTTTTTCTATTTCTGCTAAGTCTCTTTCTAGCTGCTGGGACAAGTTTTTTAGATAATTGATATTAATTTTTATACCATAATTTTCCATCTGCCACAGCACCATGACTAAGGGAGATTCTACCTCTGAGAATAATTGATACAAAGGGGTGATTTTAGTTAATTCTGCCTGTAATTTTTCTTGAAGTAAATAGGTAGCGTAGGCATCTAATCCGCAGTAGGTAGCAGTAGTGGCAATATCTAAATCAGCGATGGTTTTTCCCGCAGGAATACCGAGACTTTTATAACTAAGGGAAGTGATACCGTCTAAATAGCGATCGCATAAATCTTCGAGATTATGAGTTAGTTCGGGATGGAGGACATAACTAGCCACCATAGTATCAAAAACTAGACCTTTAACGGTAATTCCTTGATGATAAAAAACATCAATATCAAATTTCGCATTCTGGAAGACTTTCGGATAATTATCACTGGCTAAAATTGGGCGTAATTTTTCGAGAACTATCTCTAGATTTAAATTATCACCGCTCTGGTGGCCGATGGGAATATAGGCCAGAGAATTTAATTCTTTTCCCCAACAGCAACCGATGCCGACTAATTTGGCTACACGAGGATTTAAATCCGTGGTTTCGGTGTCCCAAGCGACGGGAAAATGTGGATTAGTGAAAGTTGTTAATTTTGCCAGTAAAGCATCTAACTTAGGAATAGTATCAATAATGTCGGGAGCAATTAGAACTGGTGGAGAAATAGGGGGTAAATCAAACAGAGACAATTGATTAGAATCAGCATCGCTAGTTAATTCTAGGGTAGTAGTGCCACCTAGATGCTGTTGAATTTGATCGAGTTTCTGGAGAATTTTCTTTAATTCTAATCTTTCCAATAAAGCTTTAACTAAACGCCGATCAAAACCTCGGAGGCGAAATTTCTCCTCTTCGAGGCTAACGGGGGCATCAAGGGCAATTTTGGCCAAATAGCGAGAACTTTCGGCAGCGGTTTTACCCTCTAATAATTTAGTTTTTACCATTCCCTTAATCGATTCCAGATTGGTATATATATCCTCTAAGTTATCGTATTTTTTTAATAAATCTATCGCTGTTTTTTCGCCAATTCCGCGCACCCCAGGGATATTATCAGACTTATCACCGCAAAGAGCTTTAAAATCTACTACCTGTTTTGGTGTCACCCCTAACTTTTCCGTGACAGCTTGGGAATTAAATTCTGTATAACCCTGTCCCGATGTACTTTTGACCGCATTAATATCCAGATAGAGAACCGTGGTTTTTTTCTCCTCATCTACCAATTGGAATAAATCTCGATCGCCTGTTAAAATCTTAACAGTATAACCATTATCGCCGGCTTGTTTTGCCAAAGTTCCTAAAACATCATCTGCTTCGTAACCCGGAGAAGTCACAATAGGAATATTCATCGCTGCCAAGAGACTTTGCAGATTAGTTAAATCGGGGCGAAATTCTTCGGGAGTTTCTTGCCGATTCGCCTTATAATTGACATCAGCTTCATGGCGAAAAGAAGGGACTGCTAAATCAAAAGCCACTGCTAAATAAGTGGGTTTTTGAGTTTCTAGTAACTGCAGCAGAGAATTTAAAAACCCAAAACAAACACTGGTGGGAATGCCGCTAGAAGTACGCAGAGGTCCCGAACGAGACTTAGCAAAGGCATAATAGGCACGAAAAGCCAAAGAATGCCCATCGATCAGGATAAATAGCTTATTTTGCTCGGCACTGGTCATAATCTAGCCTCTTTAGTCCTATCAAAATAATACTAAATAGTGTATAAAATTTACATCCCCTATTTTGCCCGAATTTGCCTAAATTTGACAAGGGAGTTTCTTCTGTATTAGACTATAACAGATGCTGGCCTTGTTCTAACCTTAAATCTTTCTATCTCTTTACAGGCGGCGGATGCCTGTGCTACCAATTGCATCAATGTCATTTACAGGCATCCTGTTTGTACCACTAGGGAACTATCAGAAAAATGCGGATTACTGTAGGATCTGTTTTAAAGCTGTTAGCGAAGGGAATTATGCTACACTAGCATCAATATCTAGTCAAAAAGGCTTGTAATTTATGACTCCTCATCTTTCTCTTAGCCAGATTATAGAATCTATCGATAAACTTTCTTTAGAAGAACAAAACCAATTATTTGAAAAATTAGCGCAGAAAAAACAACAACAAGAGCATCCACTGCTCAATATACCAGTTACACTAACCTATAATCCCCTCTTAGATGAAGTCATAGAGAGTATAGAAACCTATCGTCAAAAAGTTGACCAAGAAGACAGTCAACAAGTTGAAACACCGTGACTCAATATATATTAGATACCGATCATATAACCCTACTGCAAAAACTACATCCGAACTTAGTTCGGAGAGTAGCGTCTATCGATCCTGATGATACGGCTATAACAATTATTACTTTAGAAGAACAAGTAAGAGGATGGTTCAGCGTGATCAGAAAATACTCTCAAAGCAATCAATATGAAAAGTTAATCAAAGGCTATCAAGGTTTGAGAGATATAGTTAATTATCTGAGCAAATTTAAAATTTTGAACTATACTTTAGAAGCTCATTATCATTTCAGAGAATTACGGGAGCAAAAAATTCCTATAGGAACACAAGATTTAAGAATTGCAGCGATTAGTTTATCAGAAAACAGTATTTTAGTAACACGCAATTATCGTGATTTCTCTCAAATCCCTAATTTACGCCTACAAGATTGGACGATATAGAACTCTGTAGGGATGACTACGAAAATTGTTACATTTTTTAAGGATTACCCAGCCATTAGCCTAGCATCGGCGATCGCTGATAACACCTCGTCAAAAAAATATTTGCCAAAAAGCCAGCGTAAGGGTATTTTAAGAATAATTTTATATGTGTGCTTTGCGATTACATGAGAATCCTAGTTACAGGCGGTGCGGGTTTTATTGGTTCCCATCTAATCGATCGCTTGATGGAACAGGGTCATGAAGTGATCTGTCTGGATAACTTCTACACGGGGGTGCGCCGAAATATCGTTAAATGGCTAGGAAATCCTTATTTTGAGCTAATTCGTCACGATATCACCGAGCCGATCCGTTTAGAGGTGGATCAGATCTATCACCTGGCCTGTCCTGCTTCCCCGATCCACTATCAATATAATCCCGTCAAAACGATTAAAACCAATGTTTTAGGGACTATGTATATGCTGGGCCTAGCTAAAAGGGTAAAAGCGCGATTTTTGCTCGCTTCTACCTCAGAAGTCTATGGTGATCCCGATGTGCATCCGCAAACGGAAGAATATCGAGGTAATGTCAACTGCATCGGACCGCGTTCCTGTTATGACGAGGGTAAACGGGTGGCGGAAACCCTGGCTTTTGAGTATTATCGGGAGCATAAAGTCGATATCCGGGTGGCCCGGATTTTCAACACCTACGGCCCGCGAATGTTGGAAAACGATGGTCGAGTGGTGAGTAATTTCGTGGTGCAAGCTTTGCGCGGTGAACCCCTAACGGTTTATGGTCAAGGTTCCCAAACCCGCAGTTTTTGCTATGTTTCTGACCTGGTGGAAGGGTTAATGCGTTTGATGAATGGAGACTTTATCGGGCCGGTTAATCTCGGCAATCCCGACGAATACACAATTTTGGAATTAGCGCAAGTGATCCAAGGCATGATTAATCCCGAGGCCGAATTGGTCTATAAACCACTGCCAGAAGATGATCCCAAGCAGCGACAACCGGATATCACCCGTGCTAAAACCTATTTGGATTGGAGTCCCACTATTCCTCTACACCAGGGTTTAAAAATGACGATCGAGGATTTCCGTTCTCGTCTCAGCTAATCCCTAATCAATAAATTTAACTTAATTGTCATCGGAGTAATTATCATGCGTGTTTGTGTTATCGGAACGGGTTATGTGGGTTTAGTCACGGGGGTTTGTCTAGCACATATCGGCCATCATGTTATCTGTATTGACAACAATGAAGAAAAAGTCAAATTAATGAAATCGGGACAATCTCCCATCTATGAACCGGGGTTATCGGAATTAATGCAGTCTTCGGCAGCCTCCGGCAATCTGGAATTTTCCACGGACCTAGAAGCGGGAGTTAAACACGGCGAAATCCTCTTTATCGCTGTTGGTACACCCGCACTACCCAACGGAGAAAGTGACACCCGTTATGTGGAAGCGGTGGCCCGGGGTATTGGGGCCCATCTCAACGGTGGTTATAAAGTAATCGTCAATAAATCTACCGTTCCCATCGGTTCCGGCGATTGGGTACGGATGATCGTCCTCGATGGCGTGGCCGAGAGACAAAAAAATCTCGTGGCCGCTGGTGGCGGTATTAGTACACTAGAACGCATCGAAGCGGATTTCGATGTGGTCAGCAATCCCGAATTTTTACGGGAAGGTTCGGCGGTTTATGATACTTTTAACCCCGATCGCATTGTTTTAGGTAGTAATAACCCGAAAGCCATCGAAATGATGAAGGAATTGTATGCGCCTTTGGTTGAACGTCAATTCTCTGAAGATCCCTCCTTGCCTCCCGTTCCCGTAGTGGTCACGGATCTCAGTTCGGCAGAAATGATTAAATACGCCGCTAATGCCTTCCTAGCCACCAAAATTAGCTTTATTAACGAAGTAGCTAACATCTGCGATCGCGTCGGGGCCGATGTCACCCAAGTGGCTAAAGGTATCGGTTTAGATTCCCGTATCGGTAGCAAGTTCCTCTCGGCCGGGATCGGTTGGGGGGGGTCCTGTTTCCCCAAAGATGTGTCGGCTTTGGTACATACCGCGGAAGACTACGGTTACGAAACGGAATTACTTAACGCCGCTATCAATGTTAACAAACGTCAACGGACAATCGCGATCGAAAAACTGCAACAGGAATTAAAAATCCTCAAGGGTAAAACCGTCGGTTTGTTGGGATTAACTTTTAAACCCGATACCGATGATATGCGCGATGCTCCGGCTTTAACTATGATCGAACAGTTAAATCGTTTAGGTGCTAAGGTAAAAGCATACGATCCGATCGTTTCCCAAAGTGGTTTAAGTCACGGTTTAACCGGTGTGATTATCGAATCAGATCCAGAAAGATTGGCCGATGGTTGTGACGCTTTGGTGGTGGTGACGGAATGGCAAGAATTCCTCCGTCTCGACTACGGCAAAATGGTTAAAACCATGCGCGAACCCGTGTTAATTGATGGTCGCAATTTCCTCGATCCTGCGGTGGTGACAGCAGCCGGTTTCCGTTACCTGGGGATTGGCCGTTAATCCCAGCAATCCGCCTTTTTATCAGGACTGATGCGGGTGGGGAAGGAGCAAGAAGCAGCAACCCTTACCCCTGCTCCTGGAGGCGAAAATTGCCCGATTATGCCCGCTGAAAACCGAAAACTTCCTAGTTGACCATGGGGTTATTGGCTATAGTTACATGATGTGAACAGGAGCCACTAGAATCCAGAAGCGATCGGTAGAATGGAATTGAGAAACTAGAAATCAGTTTTAGCAATACATACATACCTATGGTTAGCTCTGTTCAATACCGCTACACTAACGAACAAGTTAGGGACTGGTTACGGGGATTACTGACAATTGCCTGGTCTGATGGGGATTATAGCACCAGCGAACAGGAATCGATCGCCCGTTTCGCTCACGAATTAGAATTAGATGACAACCACGTTCTCTATCAGTCGATTAGTCCCGAAGAATTGGCCGCAAGTTTCGGTCATGACCCCAAAATATCAGAAAACTTCCTCCGCACGGCGGTCATGGTAGCGATCGCCGATGGCATTTATTCCCCCGCAGAAGCGGCATTACTGCGTAGTTATCGGGATGCTTTCGGGTTAGAAATCGAGGCCCTGTCAGCTTTAGAACATACTATCTGTGAAATTCCCGAAATTACCACAGAAGCGAATAAATCCGAGTTTATCAGTGCCGAACATCCCCACCCGGATCTGCTGCATCCCCTCAAAGACTGGTTAGATGGGGTAGAAATGCACGATCCGCGTTTGGCCCGGTTTATCTGCAAAATGGTCCCACCTCAATGTCCTTTTGAACGCGATATCGTGCTGTTTGGTCATAAATTAGTGCATATTCCGCCCCTGTGCAAGTTAAATCCTCTCTACGAGCAATTAGTCGGTTTACGCTTCCGCGCTCTATCATACTTAGCTGATGATTGTCAAGAGGATATTTCCGAGTATATTTAGCCAGTTTAACTAAAATTGCGGCTAAAATGGTATAATTATCCTGCTGACAAAAAATATCTCAGCCTCAAGGCTTTTCCTAGCTAATTCTTCCGTTAAAATTAGGTTAGGTCGCCGTTGACAGAGAAAATATGAGTAAAAACTCCCGACGAGTCGATTTTCCTGATTTACCGGGGCTAAAAAACCTGCGCTCCTATCAATGGCAGTGGCTGGGCCGAGATATACTCGCCGGTGTCACCGTGGCGGCCTACGCTATTCCCCAGTGCATGGCTTACGGCGACCTAGCCGGGGTCGATCCCGTGGTGGGATTGTGGACTCTCGTGCCGGCCGCCCTAGTTTACGCCCTTTTCGGCTCCTCATCGCAACTATCCCTCGGGCCAGAATCGACCACGGCAGTGATGACGGCGGCAGCGATCGCACCTATGGTAAGCCTTCAAGGAGAAAATTACGGCAGTTTAGCGGCTTTTTTAGCCCTAATGGTCGGTTTAATCTGTTTAGTTGGTTATATCGCCCGCTTGGGATTTCTAGCTAATTTACTCTCCAAACCGATCCTAATCGGTTATATGGCGGGAGTGGCGGTGATCATGATTGCAGGACAACTGGGTAAAATTAGTGGTTTGTCAATCGGTGAAAATACGGTTTTTAAAGAAATTTTCGCTTTTTTTCGGGGAATAAACCAATGGCACTGGCCAACCCTTAGCCTCGCTCTATTGCTGCTACTATTTCTATTTGTCATCCAAAAATATTTTCCCAAAGCACCGGGACCATTGCTGGCGGTTTTACTGGGAACCCTCGCCGTCGCCACCCTCCATCTCGATCAAGAGGGGGTGGCAGTAGTGGGGAAAATTAGCAAAACTTTGCCTAATTTTGGCTTACCAACCCTAGATTTTTCCCAATTACTACCCCTAGTAACCGCAGCCGTCGGCATTGCCCTGGTGGGCTATTCCGATAACGTCTTGACCGCCAGAGCCTTCGCCAGACACCATAACCAAGAAATCGATGCCAATCAAGAATTTTTAGCCCTAGGACTGGGGAATCTGGCGGCGGGTTTTTGTCAGGGATTTCCCATCAGCAGCAGCGCCAGTCGCACCGCGGTGGGCGATTCCGTGGGTAGTAAAAGTCAGCTTTACTCCCTGGTGGTGGCAGTGGTGGTGGTGGCGGTCATTTTCCTGCTCGGTCCGATACTGGCACTCTTTCCCAAGGCCGCTTTGGGTGCGCTGGTGATTTATGCGGCCTGTAAACTGGTGGATATTGCCGGTGCTAAACGACTAAAAAGCTTTCGCAATAGTGAGTTTAATCTCGCTGTCCTGACCATGGTGGGGGTGCTAACCACGGGGATTTTAAGCGGGGTTGCCATCGCCATCGGTCTCTCGGTTATCGATTTATTGGCCCGCATTACCCGACCCGATGATGCCGTTTTGGGTAGAGTCCCGGGGGTGATGGGTTTACACGCGCTCCAGGATTGGCCGGAAGCGCAAACAATACCGGGGTTAGTTATCTATCGTTACGATGCCCCCTTATTTTTTGCTAATGCGGCCGACTTTAAACGTCGCGCCCTCAGCGCCATTGCCCGGGAGACAAAACCGGTAGAATGGTTTGTCTTGAATACGGAGGCCCTTGGGGAATTGGATAGTACAGCCGTGGAGATTCTTGAGGAACTAGGGGCAGAATTATCAAGACAGGGTATAGTTTTTGCCCTCGCTAGGGTTAAACACGATCTGTACTTACAATTGCAACGCTCTCGCTTGTTAGATAAAATCAGCGAGGAGAGAATTTACTATACTTTGCCAGCAGCGATCGAAGCTTTTAAAAATCGTTAACTGATGGGTGAGACTAAATCTGGTTATTAAAAACTGATTATCTATTGCTCCTTTTGCCTTTTGCCATTTGCCCTTTGCCTTCGTTAAAACCACTCACTTAATAGGATAGTTACACAACGTAAAAATTGGCTAATTCAGGAGTTATTATTATGCTAGACCAAATGATGAGGATGTTAGAAGGGCAACAAATAGGGCCCTATCGTCTTAATAATTTTCTCGGTGCGGGTGGTTTTGGGGGTGTATTTCATGCTAGTGAAATGGTCAGAAATACATCAGTCCAAGAAGTTGCTATTAAAGTTATCCCCGAAAGTAGCGATGATAAATTAATTGAATTAACAAATGCCAGAAAGTTAGAACATTCTAATTTAATTAAGGCTTATTCAGTGGGGGAATTTCGTTTTCTCAATACAGAGATGCTTTATTTAGTGATGGAATTGGCACAGGGTAGCCTAGAAGAAAATCACATTGCCAAAGGCGGTTTGTCAGCGGATGAAATTAAAAATATTACTGCTCAAGTCGCCCAGGGCTTAAATTATCTTCATGGACAAAATAAAGTCCATCGAGATTTAAAACCGGGTAATATCCTCAAGGTTAATCAACAATACAAGTTAGCAGATTTTGGCTTAATTAGAACTTTAAATAACAAAAGCCACACTCAAACCGTCCACAATAGCGGTACAATTATTTATATGCCTCCCGAAGCCTTTAGGGGGGATATTTCCTCAGCTTGGGATCTGTGGTCATTAGGTATTATGTTAATCGAAATGACGACTAATCAACTTCCCTATAAGTTTAATAATGATATTAACCAGTTAATGGCGAAGGTGATGAATTGTGAGCTACAAATCCCCAGTTTACCGAAAGAGTTTAAACCGATTATTGAAGGGTGTTTGCAAAAAGATAGAAAACAAAGATGGACAGCACAACAGGTTTTAAATGCCTTACAACCTGTGGGATGGAATTCTCCCCCTTCACCTCCACCAGCACCGGCAGCAGTCAAAAAGCCTGTTTCACCAATACCCCTAATTGCTTCACCCACTCCATTTACCGAAAAAATATCCAACGGAGTAACACTGGAGATGGTGAGCTTACCAGCAGGTGAATTTATCATGGGATCTGCTGACAGTGATTCTGATGCTCGAAGTTATGAAAAGCCTCCACACCAAGTTAAATTAAACAGTTTTGCGATCGGGAAATATCCAATTACTCAGGCGCAATATGAAGCAGTAATGGGAATCAATCCCTCTTTGTTTCAAAATAATCCGCAAAATCCGGTAGAAAAGGTTAGTTGGAACGATGCTCAAGCTTTTTGCCAGAAATTGAGTCAAATAACCGGGAAAACCTATCGCCTCCCCACAGAAGCGGAATGGGAATATGCTTGTCGTGCGGGGACTACTACTCGCTATTATTTCGGTGATGATGCTAATCAATTAGGAGATTACGCTTGGTATAGCGCAAATTCTCAGAGTAAAACTCATCCTGTGGGACAGAAAAAACCCAATGCTTGGGGACTGTATGACATGATTGGCAATGTTTCGGAATGGTGCGAAGACGATTGGCACGATAACTATATCGGAGCGCCAAAGGATGGATCTGCGTGGACTATCAATAATGATAATCGTTCTCATCCCAAGTGTCTGCGCGGCGGTTCCTGGTGCAACGATCCTTATGGCTGCCGTTCCGCGGTTCGCTACGACAACTCCCGCCGCGTCAACCGCGACTACAATCTCGGTTTTCGGGTAGTCTGCGTATTCGGGAGGACTCTGTAACCCTTTTTCCCTTTTTTTCCCTTTTTACCCTTTTTCTCTTTTTCCCGCCGCTAGGCGGGTCGATTATTCAGCCAACCCTAGATAAAGAGTGAGAAACAAACTAAACCCCCACCCCAAGAATCGGTACAAGGAAGCTTTTTTCGACAAAATTTACCGCCAACTAAGTAGATCATGAAAATTGACGAATTACTCAAAAACAAACGGGAAAAAATCATTGCTATTGCCGCTAAACACGGCGCAAATAACGTGCGAATTTTTGGTTCTGTTGCACGGGGAGAAGCTGACGAAAAAAGCGATATTGATTTATTAATTGATTATTGTAGCGAACGTCGGAGTCCCTGGTTTCCTTTGCCGTTAATTCGAGAACTGGAAGACTTGTTAGGCTGCAAAGTTGATATTGTTACCGAACAGGGACTTAAAGATAGAATCAGAGAGCGGGTACTTAAAGAAGCAATACCACTATGAGAGATGATAGCGAACGCTTGCGGGATATTTTAGAAGCAATTGAGCGTGTAGAAAAGTATGCTCGACAGGGAAAAACCGTGTTTGAACAACAAGAATTAATTCAAACTTGGATTGTCTATCATTTACAAATTATTGGTGAAGCAGCTAGAGCAACTTCTCAAGAATTTAAAGCAAGATATCCCGAAGTTCCTTGGCGAGATGCCAGCGATCTAAGAAACTTAACTATTCATGAATATTTTTGTATTAATCTAGAGATTATTTGGGATATTGTTGAAAATGATATTCCTCATCTAAAAGGACAAATCGAAGCTATTTTACAGGAATTTATTTGACGAAACCCAACCCAATTACTTAAATTTCGGGTTTCACTATCGTTCAACCCCACCTACTTTATTCTTCGATTTACTTGATGGCTACCGGCAAAAGATAGCCACCAGCAATTATATTAATTTATCAAAGTTTGAACTTTTCCTATTCCCTTTGAGTCGCTTGTCTAACCTGTTCGATCTCTAATTCTAAAGCTTGTGCTATCTGTTCAAAGTTTAATCCTAAGGCCAATAAACGAGGAATAGAGGCTAATTTTGCCGCTAATTCGCCTTCTTGTCGGCCTTCCTCTCTACCTTCCTCTCTACCTTCCTCTAAAGCTTCCTGATACACTTTAGTTTGTTTTAAATCACTTAAACTAAACATCGCTTCTATCTCCTTTCTACTGACTTGGGGTAACTTATAAACCAAGATTGTCTCTATCAATTCTAAAAGTTCTTGCTGTTGTTTGAACTTAGGGAATTCTTGTCTAATCCGTGGAATTAATTGTTTTCCCTGCTCGATCGCTCTGGCGGTTGGTGCTATAATTAATTGTAACATCGATATTCCCAGGGATTCCCCTTCTCTTAATTCCTCGAGATAAAAACGTAAAATCCTGCCTGAGTTGATTAACTCCCCATAACGAGCCGTCTCTACGCTTTCCACTGAACGCCGAGGATAAATAACTACTCCCTGCCAGTTGTTGCTTAAGTCCGTTTGGTGGAGATAGAGGAAGATTTCACTAAAGAAACGAGAATAAAACCTATTATCTTTCTGAAATTGTACTTCTAGGAAATAGATAGGCTGATTGGGTGTATCAGGCAAAAAGACTCCATCGAGACGAAAGGATAATTGTTTAACTTCCACCGAGGAGAATTGATAAGAATTGGCGGTTTCGGGGGGAAGGTTCAACAAATCAAAGAAACAAGCGGGAAATCTTTGTAAGAGTTGATAGAAAATACTGTCAGTTTTCACGCAATTAAACTCAAAAAGAGGCCTCCAGTTTAGCAGCAGTTTTTTATTGTGTTCTTCAGGAAGCTCCTGTTTTTGAGCAATTGGGTTGACGAAGTAACAGCTTTTTCGGTAACTTGTCCCCAATTAAGAGATAGCCACCGGCAATTGTATCAATTTGTAAAAGATGGTTGACGTTTGTGCCAATCGGTGGCCTGTTCGTAGGCGTGGGCGACGTGAAATAATTGATCTTCGCGCAGCACATTACCGACTAATTGTAAACCAATCGGCAAACCTTGCCCATCAAAACCGCAGGGAAGACTTAACCCAGGTAAACCGGCTAAATTGACGGGAATTGTCATTAAATCCGATAAATACATACTCAGAGGGTCCGCGGTTTTTTCCCCAGCTTTAAAAGCTGTGGTCGGTGAAGTGGGAGAAACTAACACATCTACCGATTGAAAAGCTCGATCAAAATCCTCTTTGATCAAAGTCCTGACTTTTTGTGCTTTCAGGTAATAAGCATCATAATAACCCGCCGAGAGGGTATAGGTTCCCAACATAATCCGGCGCTTAACTTCCGCACCAAAACCCTTGGCGCGAGTCTTGGTGTACATATCAATCAAACTATCGGCATCTTCCCGAATACCGTATTTAACCCCATCGTAACGGGCTAAATTCGCTGATGCTTCCGAGGGGGCAATAATGTAGTAGGTGGGCAATCCGTAACGGAAACGGGGACAGGAAATCTCTTTAATTGTGGCACCGAGGGCCTTTAACTGCGCTAAAGCTTGATTAACTGCCTCAGCAACCACCTGATCCAAACCTTCCCCGAAAGTTTCCTTAATTACGCCAATTTTTAGCCCTTTTAAACTGGTTTTCAGGAATTGGCTATAGTCAGGAATCGGCAGATTGAGACTGGTAGAATCTTGGGGATCGTAACCTGCGATCGCTTGTAATAAAATCGCCGCATCTTCTACGGTACGACCAAAGGGACCGATCTGATCGAGAGAAGAAGCGTAAGCCACCAAACCAAAGCGAGAAACCAAGCCATAGGTCGGTTTTAGCCCGACAACGCCACAAAATGAAGCCGGTTGACGAATTGAGCCACCGGTATCCGAGCCTAGGGCCACCACACATTCTTGAGCTGCCACAGCCGCAGCCGAACCCCCCGAAGAGCCTCCAGGCACCCGGGATAAGTCCCAAGGATTAGCAGTAACGTGATAACCGGAGTTTTCGGTGGAACTCCCCATGGCAAACTCGTCTAAATTGGTTTTACCGACGATAACTGCCCCTAAATCCCGTAATTTTTGGGTAACGGTGGACTCGTAGGGGGGGACAAAATTCTCTAAAATCCGGGAAGCGCAGGTGGTGGGGATACCCTTGGTGCAGAGATTATCTTTTAGCGCAATGGGAATACCTGCCAACAGATGCAGAGATTCACCTCTAGCTATTTTCTCGTCCACTTTTCGGGCTTGTGCGAGGGCTAAATCTGGGGTTAAATGGAGAAAGCTTTTTACTTGTGGTTCGAGCGCTTCGATGCGAGCGAGAAATTCTGTAGCGATTTCGACGGCTGTTTTTTCTTTATTAACGAGTTGTTGATGCAGTTGACGAATCGAAGTCATGTTCAGTTACCGGTTACAACCACCGTCAGGAGCAAGCAACAACCCCGGACAGCAAAGACTATTTTAGCGTCAGTTTGGTCGTCGGTCAGCTAATCCCCTAAAATTAAAGGGAAGCCTCGCAGGAAAACTAGAGTTATGACTTTTAATATCCGACAATTAGATAATTTAGACTACGATGAAGCCGAACCCTTATTAGAAGATTATATTACTGGAGCGATCGAGGAATATATCAATTCGCCAGAGGGAGAGGCCTATTATCAAGAAAAAGAAGAAGGTGGTGGTTGGATTGCCAGCTTTATCGAGTTGGGCTATCTCTATGAAGGTTATACCCTTGCTACCATGACTAAGGCTGATGTGCAGATCTTAATGGAGAAGATTTTACCACGCAAAATTACTATCCTCGATCCGACGGAAACCGAGGACGCTATCCCTGAATTAATTAGTTTTTGGCAATTTTTGGGACGAGAATATAAATTAACTCAGGCTAAGGCTATTATTAAATATTTAGAGCAATTAGGCGATCGCTTTAGTCAACTGATGAACGATCCCAACAGTGGCGGTTTTATGAAAAATCTCCTGTTACAAGCGCATCAGCAGGGTTTTGATATCACCAGTCAGGAGGGTTTAACAGCTTTTCAAGAAAAATATAATGCTGAACAGCACGCCAAACAGCAAGCGGCAGCAACATCGAAAAAAACGCCCCCAGCTGTTCCTAAATCGGAAAATGTTCCCAAGGCAATGCAGGCCAAATATCAAGAAATTACCGCTATTACCGATAAATTTGCCGCTCAATATCTTAATGAAGAATACGCCCAACTTATTCGCCAATTAACCGCAACTTTAGCTCGTAAGCGTCCCTCTCCCCTAGAAAAAGGTAAAGCCAATTCCTGGGCTGCCGGCATTACTCACGCCCTAGGAATGGTCAATTTTCTCTTCGATCCTACTCAAAATCCCCACATTTCGGCCACAGAACTTTATCAGGCTTTTGGGGTTGCTCAAAGTACAGGACAAGCTAAATCAAAACAAGTGAGAGATTTACTGAAGATGTCCTATCTTGACTCAGAATGGGCTTTACCAAGCAATTTAGAGAACCATCCTAGCACTACGGTCCGGCAGTTAATCACTACCATGCTCGCTGATAGTTAGGGTTTGCGATAAAAAGTCTGTTGGTGGAGTTAGGAGGCACTCTTGCAGCAGTAGATTCCTGAATGACCCAATCTCGATCGAGTTTGCCCACTAGACTCTAGTGACCTCTCCAGTTAAACTATAGTAGTCAATAGTTATAAAGTTTTAAACGATCACCTATTGTCAGCCTTTTTAACCGGTCACTTTATTACTTACCTATGTTAGACAGTTTCTCCCCCCAAACCTCTAGCCTCGTCCTCGCTTCGGTGGCGGACTATTTCAAAGTCCTGTCAGAAGTCAGTCGCCTACAGATTCTCAGTTGCTTGCAATTAGGCGCGATGAATGGTAAAGAAATCGCTGAAGCGACCGGACTAGGCCAGGCCAATCTCTCCAAACACCTGAAAGCTTTAACCCAAGCGGGAATTATCTCGCGGCAACCCCAAGGAGTCAGCGTTTACTATCAAATTACCGACCCTGTGATCTATGATCTCTGTCAGGTGGTTTGCGATCGTATTAGTCAGCAAATGCGTCAACGGGCCAGAGAATTCGAGAGTCTGCCAGCTTTCCACCTCCCTAAATAGGGTTTGCGGCAAAAAGTTTGTTGCTGGGGTTAGGAGTCGTTGGTCAGCCGGGGGGCGTGCCGAATTAGGCGATGATTTAATAATTTTGGATTTTGGATTGTCATACCATTTTTCTAAAGCTGAAAAAGTACGGGCGAAGCATTCGAATAGGAAATCCAGGGTTTCAGCGAAAAGAAAAAACTGAAATCAAGTCAGAATAAGGCTTGGATTGCTTCCTGAAAAAATTGTTAAGAAATATCCCTATAAGGGATAGCCCAGAAAGGGAGAGGGGCCGGGGTAAGGGACACGAATCAAGAAAACTGGGTTTTGGGAGCATCTCATTTGGGCAAGTGAGTAATTAAGTAGGTAGGCACAATTATTTGTAGGATGGGTTAGCGGTAGCGTAACCCATGCGGGCGTTGGGTTTCATGCTTCAACCCAACCTAGGTTCATTTTATATTTAATTCCACCCACCTACTTATGCTTGTCCCTAAAACTGGTTTCTAGTAAGGCTTTCAAAATAGTTTGACATAAAACCTGATTTAGGGGTTACAAAGGTGAGATGCTCCCCTGGGTTTTTTACCCTGCTCTCATGAATAATGCAGGCTAAGTGATTATTAAGATTGACATTTTTAAATAGTTGACGATATAATTTGGGAGCATCTCACTTACGCGATAAGTAATTATACTTAGCCTAAAAGCCACTCTTAATCGTGTCTTGGAACGAAATAGAGGCTTTTAAAGACTGCGTACATGGAGAATTAAAACAAGAATTACCCTCGAAAAGCCTATTT
>NZ_JBHFLL010000115.1:0-11858 GCF_041928595.1 Microcystis sp. BLCC-F209 | reverse complement strand
AGGTTCTTCGGTTTGTGTTATGTAATGGACGGGGGTTATAAGAGATGGAACCCTTATAGAGAAAGACATTGGACGATTTTTGTCAATTGTTTTTGATCTAGAGCGAGCTAATCAGTTAAATCTTTTGCCAGATAAGGATTTAGTCAATTTATGCCCCCCTATCGAACCATAACAAGTAACGAAGAGCCATCAGTTATCAGTAATCAGTAATCAGTTATCAGTAATCAGTTATCAGTTATCAGTAATCAGTAATCAGTAATCAGTTATCAGTTATAAGTTATCAGTTATCAGTTATAAGTTATCAGTTATAAGTTATCAGTTTACTGATATTACATTTTGGGCGCACGCGATGCGCCTCTACCATATAAAAACTGACTAACAAATTATCTAAAAGTCGCTTGAACCTTTAGCCAACAAGAGTTAATTAGTTTCATTATCCTAGATAAGTTTTTAAATACTTGACAAAATATATCAAATAATTTATAATATTAGATAGCCAAAAATCATGATAATGTGCTATCAACATAATCGGGTTTTAGGTGTTTAAAAATTAGTTTTTCAGTAATCAAATCTGGAATTTATGAGCATTTTAGAACTGATAGAAAAAAGACTAGAAGAAAACTTTGCCCTCCACGAACAATACCTAAACCCCCAGATGGTTAGGGTACTAAAAACGATCGGCTATGATCGCCACTACGTTAAAGCCGAAGGTCCGTACCTCTTCGACAATCAGGGGGACAAGTATCTGGACTTACTGAGTGGTTTTGGTGTTTTCGCTCTCGGACGCAATCACCCCAAGATCGTGCAAGCTTTACAAGAGGTATTGACGGCAGCATTGCCCAATTTAGTCCAATTGGATGCTTCTATCCTAGCGGGATTGCTGGCGGAACGGTTAGCAGCGATCGCACCAACTGGATTAGAACGAGTTTTCTTTGCTAATTCTGGCACGGAAACTGTCGAGGCCGCCATTAAATTCAGCCGCTACGCCACCGGACGCAGCCAAATTGTTTACTGTCAGGGAGGCTACCACGGGTTAACCATGGGTTCCCTTTCCGCCACCGGCGATCCCCATTATCGCCAGGGATTTGGGCCGTTTGTGGCCGATTTTAAGGAAATACCCTTCGGCGATCTGGCCGCGCTCGAAAAAGCTCTAATTAACCAAGAAGTAGCGGCTTTTATTACCGAACCGATCCAAGGTCACGGGGTGAGAATTCCCGAACCGAACTATCTCCCCGCGGCCGCGGACCTTTGTCGTCGTTACGGCACTCTTTTTGTGGCCGATGAAGTGCAGACCGGTTTAGGCCGGACTGGCAAAATTTGGGCTGTGGAACATTGGGGGGTAGAACCAGACATTTTATGTGTTGCCAAGGCTCTTTCGGGTGGTTTTGTGCCAGTGGGAGCGGTTCTCTGTCGTCGCTGGATCTTCGATCGAGTATTCGATCGCATGGATCGTTCTGTGGTTCACGGTAGCACTTTTGGTAAAAATAATCTGGCCATGGCCGCCGGTATTGCCACTTTACAGGTGATTGAAGAGGAAAAATTAGTCGAGCGATCGGCCGTAATCGGTCAACAAATTATCGCAGAACTACGGCCCCTGGTAGATCAGTACGAATGTTTGCAGGAAGTGCGGGGATTGGGTATGATGATCGCCTTGGAATTTGCCGAGCCGAGCAGTTGGTCACTAAAAGCCGCCTGGAAAATGCTAGAAACCGCCAATAAAGGGCTATTTTCCCAGTTAATCGTCGTTCCCCTCTTTACCCGCCATCAAATCCTCTCCCAGGTTTCCGGCCACGGCATGAATATCATCAAGTTTATCCCCCCCCTCACCCTCTCCGATGAGGATTGCCGTTGGCTGATCACCGCCGTTAAAGATGTGGTCGCTGATGCACACCGCTTCCCAGGGGCCGCTTGGGAATTCGGTAAAACCTTGGCCAGCCAAGCTATACGCCAAAAAACCGCCAAAAAATAGTTAATATGTCCAGTTTGTTTCATCCCCTCTGCGGTAGTAACCTTAGTACCCTATTACGTTTATTTTTGACCAATGGCGGCATCGATCGCCCCAATTTGGCCCCGGCAACCCTGGCCCTGGCAGTTACCCTGGCGCGACTGCCTTTTTCTACCCTAGAACGAATTTTAATGACAGGGTTTTATGAGCGCCGCGTGCAGGTAAAAGCACCCATTTTTATTGTCGGCTATTGGCGCAGCGGCACGACCCATCTCCACAATTTACTCGGTCAATCGGAGCATTTTGGCTATATTTCGCCCCTAGCGGTGGGATTACCCTGGGATATCCTCGGTATCGTCCGCTTATTTCAACCGCTGCTAGAATTGGCCCTACCAAGCGATCGCCATGTGGATAACGTTGCCGTTACTCCCGATTCCCCCCAAGAAGACTCGATCGCCCTGGCCAGCATGATCCCCCTTTCCTACTACCATGGTTTATACTTTCCCCAACGTTTTCAGTATCATTTCCAGCGAGGGGTTTTTTTTCAAGGCTGCAGCGAGAAAGAAATCGCCAATTGGCAACGTTGGCATACTCATCTATTAAAAAAAGTTTCCATCCATCAAAAAGGCAAACAATTACTACTTAAAAACCCCGTTTATACGGCACACATCGCCAGATTGCGAGCTATCTGGCCCGATGCTAAATTTATTCATATCTACCGCAATCCCTATCTAGTTTTTCCCTCAACCCGTCACTTTTTTACCCGCATCCTACCGGAACTAGCACTACAATCCTACGATAATTTATCCACGGATGAAATCGAGCAGGTAATTCTGAAAAGTTATCCCCCAATGCTCAATTCTCTCCTGCGAGATAGTGCCGATTTACCCGCCGATAGTTTTGTAGAAATTCGTTTTGAAGATTTAGAAAAAGCTCCCCTAGCACAAATCGAGAAAATCTACGATCAACTGCAACTTCCCGACTTAAAAATATCTATGCCTCGCTTTGAGAAATATATCAGCAGTCTGCAAGGATATAAAAAAAATAATTATCCCCCAGATGCAAAAGCGATCGAGTTAGTCGAATCCCATTGGCTGCCATTTATTCAACGTTGGAACTATTTTTAGTTATCAGCTTTTTCAGTTATCAGTTATCAGTTATCAGTTATCAGTTATCAGTTATCAGTTATCAGTTATCAGTTATCAGTTATCAGTTATCAGTTATCAGTTATCAGTCATAATTCATAATTCATAATTCATAATTAATAATTTAGTATGAAATATCTTAAATTTATTTTTCTGGGTTTAGGTTTTGTTTTACTAGGGGTAATTTTGCGCCAAACAAATCTGCAAGAAGTTTGGCAACAAATCACCCTAGTCGGTTGGTGGGGAATGACATTAATAATTATTTTTTACTTCCTAGAATTCCTCACCGATGTTTTTACTTGGCAACTAACTTTTAAAAGTATTCCTATCCAACCTCGATGGACAATTCGCCTATTATTAATTTACATGGTAGGGGCAGCCTTTAATCGCGTGACTCCTTTCGCTTCTTTGGGAGGAGAAGGTTTTAAAGCAGTGATGTTAAAAACTCACTATCAGATTAGCTATAAAGAAACCAGTGCCTCGATTATTCTGACAAAAACGTTAAATACTGCTTCCCTTGTCTTCTTTGCAATTATCGGTTTTTTTCTGCTCCTAGCTTCTCCAAAATTTTCTAATTCTTTTAAAACTTTTACTGGATTAAGTCTTGCTATATTCTCCAGTTGTATCCTGATATTTTTCTTGATTCAGCGATTCCGTTTATCCTCCCGAATAGTTAATCGATTAGGTCATTCTTTTTTAGGCGATCGCCTAGCTAAACCTTTAGAAAATCTTCGCAGTGTCGATGATCGTTTAGGGGAATTTTACCGGAATCTGCCCCTATTTAGAAATGGCTTGATCGTCGGTTTTCTCAATTGGCCCCTCGGAGTTTTAGAAATCTATGTTTTAATGCAATTTCTCCAACATCCGATCACTTTTGCCGATGCTTGGTTATTTGATTCTGTCGCTCAATTGGTGCGCGCTGGAACCTTTTTTATTCCCGCTAATATCGGTACTTTAGAAGGCTCTTTAGTGCTGCTGGGTGCTTCCTTAACCGGTAGTCTAGAATTAGGTTTAGCGATTTCTGTAATTCGCCGGGTTAAAGATATTCTCTGGATTATATTAGGTTTGTTGATCTGGTGGTTATTTTCCTTAAGACCGACTTTACCCGATCGCTCTTCAAAATAATCTCCATTAGTCAACTCCCGGCTCTTCTAGGTTCTCTGTGATAAGTTTAACTTACATAGGATCGATCCATCTTTGTGTCCTCTGTGTCTCTGTGGTTCCTTCCACTCCCTCGCCAGCGGTACTGTATCTTAGAATACATTTTACCCACCAAATCCAAGAGAGCCAACTCCCGATTATTCATCCTGTAATTTTTCGCGTACATTGCGAACAATCCGCGATAATTCAGTCTTTTCATCGACGCTAATTTTAGTTGGGGAACCACTAATAATCCGCTCGTAATTGCGGAAAGAATCCTTGATATCCGCCCCGTCCTGACTGATAGTATATTCACGAATCCCTTTATCGTGCCAAGAACCGCGCATCTTAAAGACGTTAATCGCTCGCGACATTTCGCCGCGAATTTCCACATATTGCAACATTAAAATCGTGTCGGTAATCGTAGAAATATGGGATTCGGTGATCGAGTGCGCTCCCATAAATTGGTCGGTGGTATTGGTGAAAAATCCCGTAATTTCCTCCTGTTTGGCGTATCCTGTCACCCCGATCACAAATTGCCGAAAAGCATTATTTGTCACCCCGCGCGCGAGTGCCGATAGAGAATCAATAGCAATACGAGAGGGTTTAAATTCCGAGATTTCCGACTTAATCATCTGTAAATGGTCTTCTAATCCCGCCGATTCGGGGTAAGAACACAACAATTTTAATAATCCCTTGCGTTCCATCTCCTCAAAATCGATCCCCCAAGAAGAGGCATTTCGGGACAATTGGGCGCGAGATTCTTCATAAGCGAACAAAATCGCTCGCTCACCGCGCCGACATCCTTCTTCCAGAAATTTACTGACTAGGAGAGTTTTACCCGTACCGGTTGCTCCTGTGGCCAAAATAATCGAATCCTTGAAAAAACCGCCTCCACACATATCATCGAGGGTTTTTACTCCCGAAGAAATGCGGACATTAGAAGAGCGCTGAGTTAAACGCATGGCTCCGAGGGGGAAGATATTAATGCCATCATTGGTGATAGTAAAGGGATATTCCCCCTTCATGTGGGTTGTTCCCCGTAATTTGAGGATTTCCGCGGTTCTGCGTCGCCTTTCTCCCTCTAGCACGTTCCGCATAATTACCACATTATCAGAGACAAATTCCTCTACACCAAAACGGGCCACCGCTCCGTATTCTTCGATACGTTCCGTGGTCATAATTGAAGTCACTTCTAATAATTTTAACCGGGCCACGAGCCGAAAAATTTCTCGCCGCACCACTGACACCGCTTCGTACTGCTGAAAAACAGCAGTTACAGAGTCAACCGATACCAGTTTGGCTTTATATTTGGTAATTGCGTATTGAATGCGCTCGATTAAGGCCGAAAGATCAAAACTACCCACCACCTCTTGACCTTCCGGATCCGGGGAAGCATCGAGAATAAATAATTTACCCTGGTCAATTAATTCTTCTAAATCCCAACCAAAACTATAGGCATTTTGGATAATATCGGTGGGAGATTCTTCAAAAGTAACAAACAGGCCCGGATAGTCAAAATACTTGATCCCATGGTAGAGAAATTGCACAGCAAGCAGGGTTTTTCCCGTGCCAGAAGTGCCACTAACTAAGGTAGTTCTCCCCATGGGTAAACCACCGTGAGTGATCTCATCAAAACCTTCAATTAGGGTTCTAATTTTGCGAACACCTTTCGGTTTAATCGGTGGATTTGGTTGGCTATTAGAGTTAGATTGAGTCATTATTTATCCAGCGAGTATTTAAAGAGTAGGATTTTTATCTAATTTTTCCACAGAAACATATCGGGACTGACTAGACACTTTACACTATCTCGATTGCCATTGACTCTTGACTTTCCCATAGACGTACTAGATTACGCCCCGATCATTTCTCCTTCAATAAATATAACCCGTCTAATCACCTATTGCCGAAGGCCTAGCTATCATTTTCTCGTTCACGAATTTCCTCGTACAGTAAGTCTAAACCGATCAGAACCTTCTCTCGATCGGACAAATCACCGATAATTTTCCGCACCGGGGGAGGGAGGACCTTCGCGAGGGTAGGAGTGGCGAGAATCTTGTCTTCCTCCGCTAGTTGCGGGTTTTTCAGCACGTCAATCACCTTGAGCGCATAAACTCCCTGAAATTCCTCTTCTAGGATATTTTTCAGGGTTTTTAAGGCTCGCACGGAGTTGGGGGTGTTCCCGGCGACGTACAGTTTTAAAACATAGGTTTTTTTAAAGACGCTCATAGGTTAGGATCAAAGGGGCTGGGGATATGAGTTCATCGCTATTTGTCTGGGATATTTTAGTCTATTCCCAATATTGACACTCCCATCGCACTCAAGCGCGGGATTCTTAGTTCAACGAGTCCACTTAAATTAGATGCCTTGCGTTATCCAACCCAGAGGTGGTTCTCTCCCTAAGCGTTACTTTTCGTATGCCCTACGATAGTTGTATTTCTACAAAGTTTGCTTGAATTGAAACGTTAGCTTCAAATACTGCTTTGTCTAGTTCCTGCAAAGATTTTACCTACTCACAGGTGAGAAACTAGAACTATTGAGTAGAACCCTATATCTTTGATTGTCAAGGTGCAGATAGCGTAGTGGTTAGACTACAGGGGTTTTTAGAGCGGTTGATTACCCTATCCGCTATACTCATATAGTAGCTATTTGGCCTGAGTAGGTCAAGACCCTTAAAAGAAGAAGTTATTCGAGATTTTTTCAGGATACTGGACACTTATTTTTAATCGTGCTTCGTGTCACTGAGCCTGTGGAAGTGCTGTTTTATATTGGCTGGGGTTTCATCCCGTCGCACTAAGTGCTTCGGGTCTTCACCCCGACATTTGAGATAAATCATCAGGGATATCCTCGCGAGGTATGGAACGACGGTACATTTCCCCTAGATGAGCCAGGATATCAATGAGAGCGAGACGATAATCTAGGAGAATTTCCTCGCTTCTGCCTTCCAATTTTAATTGTTGGGAAAATTCATCCATTAACTCCATGTGAATTTCCAGAATTTGCGACACGGAGAGATCGGTAAAAAAGACATTATTAACCAACTCGTCGATCGCTTGATTAATCGGATAATCCTGTTGGAAGTAATTTAAAATAATCTCCCGATAATCTGCTCTTACTTCCCGCAGTAATTCTTTTTTTTCCTCCGGGGCAAGATTGCGATAAAATAGCTGCGGGTTGCGTTTGTAGTAAACACCTAAATAGCCGAGTCTTTCTTTTAATTTTTCTGCTAAACGGCGCTGTTGTAGGAGGAGAAAACTGTGATTATTGGCCACTGGATTCGGTTGGTTAACAATCGTAGTCCGCTCGGAAAAAGAGCAGTTAGGAGCTAAATGGAGAAATCGAGCGATCGCTTGGTCGATTACCGAGGTGATGCTGTCTAATTCCTTGACGGTAATTTGTAATTCGGCACTATGATAGAGACAGGTGGGAGAGTCATTCGTTCCGGCAGTGATGTTTTTGTCAGCGACAATGATCACTACTGGCAGTAAAACCCCCGCTTCGTAGAGTTGATTAAAAGTCGGCTGTAGGGAAGGATGAAAGACCACCAGCAAACAATCGATTTTTTCCTTCTGTGCCTCGATATTAGCCAGTAATTCGCTAGAAGAGGACCCTAGGGTTAGATTATAGCGTTCATTAGCCAATAAAGCCGTCAAAGAATTAACCAGCCCTGGGGGTGAACTCACTCCCGTCAAGGGTGAGTCCGTTGGGACAAAAGCATAAATAGTCAGTCTCGGAGGCAACGTTTTCTCACCCGCAAGGTAGATAGAAAATAACAAATTATAGGTTAGGCTGTCTCTGTTGAGAAGACAACCCCCTCGCCATCAGATCGGAGAAGTTAAAGTTAACTTGGCTTTTTGGCAGTGGGTATTGTAGTTAATTGTAATCAATCGAGTGGTCCTCTAGATGAGCGAGCGTCATAATCAAGGTAAATTCGAGTTCTAGGACGACTAATAGTTTGGCCATCAGTTTGTTAATTATGCCCTAAAGTTACCGCCACCGCCCACCCAATTATCCCCATGCCTAGCGTTACCCTCAGTCTCCATCACTTTAATCAATCCGTCACTGCCTGTGAATTAATTGTTGATACGGCCAGTCTTTTAGATTTAATTAATACGGGCAATCCAGAAGCGATCGTGGTGGTGGATGAGCGGTATTGTCCCCTAGGACTGATTGAGAGTCAAGCCCTGATCGCTTACCTCCTCTATCAACAACAGCACCCCGAAACCAGAAACCCCTCCTGCAACTGTCTGGATCTGAGCGGTTGGCTGCGTCCGATTATCCCTCTGAACTCGCGCATGGCCGTCAGTGAGTTTCTGGCAAACCTGAGGGGAGAAGCGATCGCATTGGTTCCTATTTTAGTGGATGCTCAGGGTAAACTGTTAGGGCGCTTAGACACGGGCAAACTACTGCAATTTTGTCTCGGGCGCTCGATTCTCGATGATCCCTCTCCGCAGCTCCGCATCAGCGATCGCAATTTCTCCCACCGCGGAGATCGTCCTCTGGAATTTTTGGAACAATTACCGCTGCCGCTGCTGCTCTACAGTCCAGAAGCGGGAATTTTATACCAAAATCAGGCTTGGTGCCAACAAATCGGGGCAGCTTTCCCCACTCAACCCTTAACTCCCCAATCCCCCACCCCCCCCCTGTTCCCCCAGCGTCTGGAAACGCTGACATCGGGTTTAACCAAGACTTGGCGCCTGTTGTCCGCGCCGTTAAATTGGACAGGTCATTATCCCTTGATCGAGAAAACTTCGGGACTGTGGTTACTATTAGCCACCGATATCACGGAACAACAGCAATATTGTCGGGAATTAGCGGTTAAAAATGCCGATTTAGTCCATTTAAATCGTCTTAAGGATGAATTTCTCGCCTGTGTCAGCCATGAGTTTAAATCGCCCCTCACCGCCGTTATCGGTCTCTCCAATCTGCTGCGGGAACAAAAAATCGGTGAACTTAACCCCCGACAGTCCAAATATGCCGATTTAATCTATCGCAGCGGTCGCCAGTTGATGGCTTTAGTTAATGATCTCCTCGATTTAACCCGCCTAGAGACAGGACAACTAAAATTAACTTTAGCTAGAGTCAAAATCGATCGCCTCTGTCAACGGGTGTACGATATCATCGTCGATAAATATCCCCAACGTCTTGATCTCCCCAACAGCTATCGTCTTGACATCGAATCGGGGTTAGATTATGTCCTGGCCGATGAAGCCCGTTTACAACAGATGTTAGTGCATTTGTTAGATAATGCGGTAAAATTCACCATTGACGGCGGTAATTTGGGCATTAAAGTCAATCGTTGGGAAAATTGGCTGGCTTTTACCGTCTGGGATACGGGGATCGGTATTCCGGAAGAATCCCAGCATCTGATTTTTCAGAAATTCCAACAGCTAGAAAGTCCTTTCACCCGTCAATTTGAGGGTGCGGGTTTAGGTTTAGTCCTCAGCCAAAAATTAGCACGCTGTCACGGCGGTGATCTATCTTTTGTCTCCAAGGACCGGGAAGGCAGTCAATTCACTTTACTGCTGCCGGTTCATCCCCAAGGAACAGAAGAGGAACAATCGACCCCCCAACGTCTGGTGTTAGTGGTGGAAGCTAATCCCCAAGTTATCGAACAGTTTGTCGATCGCTTAAGTGAATTGGGATTAAAAGCCATTATCGCCCGTAGCGGGACCGAAGCGATCGAAAAAGCCCGTCAGTTAAAACCCCGTTGTGTTTTTCTCAATCCCAATCTACCCCTCTTGTCCGGTTGGGATGTGTTAACGCTGCTGAAATCCCATCCCCAAACCCAAGATATAAAAGTTATTGTCACCGCCGCCGATTGCGAGCGCAACCGCAGTCAACAGCAAGGGGCCGATAGTTTTCTGGTTCCGCCAATCACTTCGGCAGCTCTGCAAGCTTGCCTAAATCTGACCGTTTCCCCCGTTCCTAGCCGAAAACGGCGCACTGCTCCGACTCTGCTGCGTTTGCACGGTCATTATGCCCCTAATTTCTCCGATTTATCTTCCTTTAGCTGGATTTGGAATAATCAATTAGTTCGGGAGAATTATCGTTTTATTGAGGCCGATAGTTGCGAACAGGCGGAACTTTTAGCCACTGTCTGGGAGGTGGACGCTATCCTAATCGATAGTTCGATCGCAGAAGATTTATACTCTTATCTGCAAACCTTGAGCGAGTCGCAAACCCTAGCTAATTTACCCCTAGTCACCCTTGATGTGGCTGTCACCGAGGTGGCCAATCAAATCCCCGGTTTAGCCGTTTTTCCCTGTTTGGCCCCCCCGACGGAAAACCGCATCGAACAGCTATTAAAGGTAATTGAGACTGCTGATCTGGCTTTTTCTGGCCACCAAGAGGGGTAAAGGGGGACTGATAATTAGACCTCAGCCCGCAGAACCTCAAGGTTGTATAATCTTTAAGAGTTATTAAGCTTTGTATCAGTTTGCCCAGCAGCATTTAATGAATATACTTTTGCTGACATCATCTTTAGGTTTACTCCTAGCGATCGCTATCGTCGTCTATTTTGTTTCCTCTCGCAAGTACCAATCGTCGGACTCGGTGGCCAATTCCTACGACCAATGGACCGAAGACGGGATTTTAGAATATTATTGGGGCGAACACATCCATTTAGGTCACTACGGTTCCCCACCAGAAAAAAAAGACTTTCTACAGGCAAAAGCTGACTTTGTGGCGGAAATGGTCTCTTGGGGAGGTTTGGATAAACTACCCACCGGTGCCACTCTCCTCGATGTCGGTTGTGGTATTGGTGGCAGCAGTCGCATTCTGGCCCGCGACTACGGATTTGCCGTTACCGGTGTCACCATTAGTCCCAAACAAGTGGCACGGGCCAAAGAACTAACACCCCCAGATGTAAATGCTCGCTTTTTGGTCGATGATGCCATGGCCCTTTCTTTTCCCGACGAGAGTTTTGATGTGGTCTGGTCAATCGAAGCCGGTCCCCATATGCCGGACAAAGCCGTTTTTGCTCAGGAATTACTGCGAGTTCTTAAGCCGGGGGGAGTCCTAGTGGTAGCGGACTGGAATCAGCGAGATGACCGTCAAAAACCGCTCAATTTCTGGGAAAGTCCTGTAATGCGCCAACTTTTGGATCAGTGGTCCCACCCCGCTTTTGCCAGTATCGAAGGTTTTGCCGAACAGTTAGCGGCCACGGGATTGGTAGATGGGGAAGTGATGACTGCTGACTGGACAAAAGCCACTCTACCCTCTTGGATTGATACCATTTGGCAAGGGGTGATTCGTCCCCAAGGTTGGTGGCAATTTGGTCTAACTGGGTTGGTTAAATCTGTCCGAGAAGTGCCGACAATTCTGCTGATGCGTTTGGCCTTTGGTACGGGTTTATGTCGTTTTGGGATGTTCCACGCTGTTCGCGCTCAATCCCATCTGCAAGCAAGTCAGCAAGAGTCTCTTACCTCAGTTATCTAGCTGGTTATAATTAAATTGAAGATAAATCCCCCCTTGATCCCCCCTTGATAAGCTATCCCTTATAGGGATCTTTCTTAACAATTTTTGCAGTAAGCACTCCAACCCTTATCCTGACTTGATTTCAGTTTTTTCTTTGTCAGTAAGGGTGTCAACAAGGAATATTACAAATTGTTAACCGAGTCTTGAAA
>NZ_JBHFLL010000114.1:0-8279 GCF_041928595.1 Microcystis sp. BLCC-F209 | reverse complement strand
TTGCAGTTCACATGAAACTATCAGATTATGCTAAGAAAAAAGGGATCAGTTATGACACTGCTTGGAGAATGTGGAATCGAGGGCAGTTACAAGGAGAACGTCTTCCTACAGGAACAATTATTATTTTTGAAGATGACCGTTCTTGCGGTGAAAATAAAGTAGCTATTTATGCGCAAGTTTCTAGTTCAGAAAATCAATCTAACTTAGAGACTCAGGCAAAAAGATTGGAAGCTTATTGTATTGCGAAAGGCTATCAAATTGTTCGAGTAGTTAAAGAAGTAGGAAGTGGAGTCAATGATCATCGAAAGCTATTATTAAAACTTCTAGAACAAACTGATTATAATTTGATTGTCGTAGAACATAAAGATCGTTTAAGCAGAGTAGGGTTTAATTATCTGAAAGTTCTTTTAACTCAAACAAATAGAGATCTAGAGGTCGTTAATCTAGCAGAAGAAAGAAAAGACGATTTAATGGAAGACTTCGTGAGCATAATTACCTCATTTTGCGCTCGATTATACTCATTAAGACGACGAAATAGAAAGACAGAATGTTTAATTAAATGCCTTGAGGAGAATGATGAAATTAGTTCAAAAACATCTAATTAAATTTAATCACAAAAATTATTCAGTAATTGATAAATTAGGATTTTTATCGAAGAATCTGTATAATTGTGCTGTTTATTTAAACCGTCAAGTTTTCTTTTCACATCAACCATTTTTAACAATGACTGAGTTACATCATGCCTTAAAAATGAGTCCAGATTATCAAGCCTTACCCGCCAAAGTAAGTCAGTTAGTATTAAAGCAAGTAGAAAAAACCTTTAAATCCTACCAAAAAGCGAAAGAACAATACAAAAAATCGCCAGATAAATTTACAGGAGAGCCTAAGTTGCCAAGATACAAAGACAAGGAAAAAGGTAGAAACGTTTTAACTTATAACTATCAAGCCATTTCTAAAAAAGCGTTGAAGCAAGGTTTAATCAAGCTATCAGGGACTAATTTAGAATTTAAAACTAATTTAAAGGAAGTTTTAGAGGTCAGGATTATTCCTAAATTGGGTGCTTATTGTTTAGAGATTGTCTATGAACAACCATCCTCATCAAGTCAAGAGGGAGAAAGATATGCTTTTATCGATTTAGGCTTAAATAACCTAGCTGCTGTTACCTCTAATATTCCCGAATTTCAGCCAACTTTAGTATGTGGAAAAGCCTTAAAATCCTGCAATCAAAAGTACAACAAGACACTAGCTAAACTCAAATCGGAATTACCCAGTCTACAGAAGACCAGTAAAAGAATACAAGGTTTAACTTTAAAGCGTAATTGCCAGGTGGATTATTACCTCCACACCGCTAGTAAATATATTATTGATAAATTACTAGCTCATCAAATTAACCTTTTAGTTATTGGTCATAATCAAGGCTGGAAACAAAACATTAATATTGGAGATAGAAATAACCAGTCATTCGTAAATATTCCTCATTCAAGGTTGATCGAACAACTTACCTATAAAGCAAATTTAGTAGGAATAGAGGTCAAAACAACTAATGAAAGCTATACCTCTAAATGTAGTTTCTTAGACTTAGAGTCTATTCAAAAGCAAAAAAGCTATTTAGGCAAGAGAATTAAAAGAGGACTATTCAGAAGCTCGTCGGGTTATTTCTATGGAGCAGATATTAATGGTTCCTTAAATATTGGAAGAAAGGTAGTCGGAGAGGCCGCCTTTAGCGGGAATCCGATAGAGAGGTTCGTAGTTAACCCAGTACGGGTCAAAGCGTACAAAGCTAATTCTAGATGCAATATTTGCGTACAGAATTAGTAACTATAACTCCCACTATTGACGATATCCCTAAGCATCTAATCAAGGGGAAACATCGATCATAATATGCTTTTGCCCTTGGCAAGTGCCAACGCATAACAGAGATTGTCTCAAGCTAGTCTCGTCGCTAATACTTGCGGCGATTTTTCAGTTATCGGTAAACATTAACCGGTAATCAGTCAAGGGCAAACTCAAATCTGATACTAAATCCGTTGAGTATAGGCTACTTATCAGGATAGGCAAGAGGCAAGAGGCAAGGGGCAAGAGGAGGAATAGATAATCAGTCTTTAATAACTGGATTTAGTATGATAACTGATTCAAGATAGCTAAAAAAACCCCATCGCCCTACCATGCGTTTCAGACAAATTTTTATGCTTTTATTACATGGCTGACAATATTTTGTAACAATCTATACTATCTTTCCCGTTGAAGACTGTAAATTTAAGTTAATTACTTCGGTGATAACCCTGAAATAAAGTGATCTTTCTAGCCCAGATGACCAAAAACCGCCCCTATCTATCTATCCACTCCTCAAAACTGTTATGCTTCTAGAAAAAATCTCTTAGACAAAAACTACTGCTAAATCTCCCCAGATGGAGAAGCAAAAGCGATCGAGAGATAAAAATAGTCAAAGCCTCCTTACTGAATCAACAGTTACTTTCAAGAAATTTTCTCGGTTATCACCGCAGTCAGTTAGGGGAAATAATGAGAATTTTTCACCGTTTCATCACCTTTGTTTAGTTTCTAATCACGATTTTTTAGTCCATGAGTAAACTTTCTAGACGTAGATTTATCTTCACTGCCGGGGCAACTGCCGTAGGAACAGCAATTCTCCACGGTTGCGCCACTCCCAATAATACCGCGACCAGTCCCTCCCCGGCCGGCAGTCCTGCTGCTTCCCCCGCTGCCGGTGGAGAAACTCCCGAAGTCACCACCGCCAAACTAGGTTTTATTGCCCTCACCGACGCTGCCCCCTTAATTATCGCCAAAGAAAAAGGTTTATTCGCTAAACACGGGATGCCCGATGTACAGGTGATGAAACAAGCCTCTTGGGCTGCAACCCGGGATAACCTCGAATTAGGTTCGGCGGGTAACGGTATCGATGGGGCGCATATTTTATCCCCCATGCCCTACCTAATGACCTTGGGCAAAATCACCAAACAGCCAGTACCGATGTATATTCTGGCGCGTTTGAATACCAACGGTCAAGGGATTTCTGTGGCTAACGAATACATGGATCTAAAAGTTGCCCTCGATAGCGGTGTACTGAAAGAATCCTTCGCTAAAGCTAAATCTGCGGGCAAAGAAGTTAAATCCGCCATGACTTTCCCCGGTGGTACTCACGATCTCTGGATGCGCTATTGGTTAGCCGCTGGCGGCATTGATCCGAATAAAGATCTATCCCTAATTGTTGTTCCTCCGGCACAAATGGTGGCTAACATGAAAGTCGGCACGATGCAAGCTTTCTGTGTGGGGGAACCTTGGAACGCGCAACTGGTTAAGCAAAAACTCGGTTATTCAGCCCTGATAACTGGGGAACTGTGGAAGGATCACCCCGAAAAAGCCTTCGCTTTACGCGCCGATTGGGTGGATAAAAATCCCAAAGCGGCAAAAGCTTTAACCATGGCTGTTCTGGAAGCGCAGCAATGGTGCAATGATCCCGCTAATGTTAAGGAAATGTGCGAGATTATTTCAGGACGGGAATGGCTGAAAATTGACCCCGCCGATATCTTGGGAAGAATGCAGGGTAATATCGATTTCGGTGATGGTCGCAAAATCGAAAATAGCCCCGTAGCCATGAAATTCTGGGCTGATAACGCTTCCTATCCCTACAAGAGTCATGATACTTGGTTTGTGACTGAAGACATCCGTTGGGGCTATATTCCCGCCGATACGGACATCAAAGCTTTAGTTGATAAGGTTAACCGGGAAGATATCTGGAGAGAAGCCGCCACAGCCCTCAATGTTCCGGCTGATCAAATTCCCACCTCTACCTCTCGCGGTGTGGAAACTTTCTTTGATGGTGTTACTTTTGACCCTGAAAATCCCCAAGCCTACCTCGATTCCCTCAAGATCAAGAAGATTTAAATCAGCGAGCAGTGATAACTGCTCACTGCTCACTGCTCACTGATAACTGATAACTGATAACTGATAACTGATTATGGCTGTTTCTATTTCTCGTCGTTCTCAAGGTCAGAAATGGGTAAAAGACCTGAAAAAAAAATTATCCAAACTAGCAACTTCGGCGATTGCTTTATTAATTTTCCTTCTCCTCTGGCAAATACTCTGTTTTAGTCCCGATGCTCCTCTTCCTAGTCCCACTAAAGTGGTTAGCGAGACCTGGGAATTAATTATTAATCCCTTTTTCAATAATGGTGGCACGGATGTGGGGTTATTCTGGCAAATTTTCGCCAGTTTACAACGGGTGGCCGTCGGTTTTACCCTTGCCGCTATTGTCGGCATCGCCGTGGGAATTTTAATCGGTAGTAGCGCCCTAATTTATGATGCGATCGATCCGATTTTCCAAATCCTGCGTACCGTTCCCCCCCTAGCTTGGCTACCTATTTCCCTAGCGGCTTTTCGCAATAACGAACCTAGTGCCATATTTGTAATTTTTATTACAGCAATTTGGCCAATTATTATTAACACAGCCGTGGGAGTACAACAGGTTCCCCAAGACTATAAAAACGTCTCTAGAGTGTTGAAATTATCCAAAGTTGAATACTTTTTCAACATTCTTTTTCCCGCTACTGTTCCCTACGTTTTCACCGGATTAAGAATCGGTATCGGTTTATCTTGGTTGGCGATTGTAGCGGCAGAAATGCTGATCGGTGGCGTGGGAATTGGCTTCTTTATCTGGGATGCTTGGAATAGTTCCATGATCAGTGAAATTATCCTCGCCCTGATTTATGTGGGTATTGTTGGTTTCCTACTCGATCGCCTCATGGCCTACATCGCTAAATTAGTTGTACCCGAAGAAAATAAATAGGGTTTGCGGCAAAAAGTTTTTCGGTGGGGGATGGGTGTGGGGTGTGGGGTGTGGGGTGTGGGGAGCTTTTTAAGTAAACAGTAAACAGTAAACTAAAAACTCACATCTGATAACTGATAACTGATAACTGATAACTGATAACTGATAACTGATAACTGATAACTGATAACTGAAAATGTCTGCATTTATTGAAGTCGATCACATTGATAAGGTTTTCCCTCTGCCCGATGGCCGTCAATATATCGCCCTGAAAAATATCGATCTCAGCGTTACTAAAGGGGAATTTATCTCTTTAATCGGTCACTCCGGTTGCGGGAAATCCACCCTCTTAAATATGGTCGCCGGACTCGATCGCCCGACGGTGGGGGGGGTGATTTTAGAGGGAAGAGAAATTAAAGATCCTGGACCCGATCGCATGGTGGTGTTCCAGAATTATTCGCTGCTGCCTTGGTTAACCGTCCGGGAAAATATCGCCCTAGGAGTTAACCGCGTGCTGCGTCATCTACCGGCTGCTGAACGCAAAAGTGTCATCGAACATAGTATCGATATGGTACACCTGCGCCATGCCGCCAACAAACGACCGGGAGAATTATCGGGAGGCATGAAACAACGGGTAGCGATCGCCCGCGCTTTAGCCCTACGGCCAAAAGTCCTGCTACTTGATGAACCCTTTGGGGCGCTGGATGCGTTAACCAGAGGCAATTTACAGGAACGTTTGATGGAAATTGTCGAAGAAAGCCACGTTACCTGTATCATGGTCACGCACGATGTGGATGAAGCCCTATTACTATCCGATCGAGTGGTGATGTTAACCACCGGTCCAGAGGCCCATATCGGTCAGATTCTCGATGTTCCCATTCCCCGGCCCCGGCATCGTTTGGAAGTAGTTAACCATCCCAGTTACTACTCCCTCCGTAACGAGATCGTTTATTTCCTCAACCAACAGAAGCGAGCGAAGAAAGTCGGTCAACCCACCGGAGCGGTGACGCTGATCGGCCAAGCTACCGGACTGAAAACCAATCCCACCATCGGTTTTATCCCCCTCACCGATTGCGCCCCGATTATTATCGCCAAAGAGAAAGGTTTCTTCGCTGAGGAAGGATTAGAGAATGTTGTCCTGCAAAGGGAACCCAACTGGAAAGCGCTCGCCCAAGGGGTAGCTACCGGTCGTCTCGATGCGGCCCAGATGGTGGCGGGAATGCCCCTCAGCATGACCATTGGGGCTGGCAATAAGCCCTCTGTCCCCGTGATTAGCGCTTTGGTACTCAGTCGCAACGGTAACGCCATCACCCTCAGCAATAAATACAGGGAATTGGGGGTAGAAAAACTGGAGGACTTAAAGGGGGCCCTCCTGCAAAGTCCCGATAAAATCGCCACTTTCGGCATGGTTCACCCCGCCTCCATGCACAATCTGCTGTTACGCTACTGGTTAGCTAGTGGCGGCATCGATCCCGATAGTGATGTAAATTTAGCCGTAATTCCGCCGCCTCAAATGGTTTCCTTGCTAAAAGCGGGTAATATCGACGGTTATTGTGTGGGGGAACCCTGGAACTCCTACGCCGTTCACGAAAAATTAGGCTACGTTATCGCCACCGATCTTGATATTTGGCCCGGACACCAGGAAAAAGTCCTCGGGGTCAGGGAAACTTGGGCGGCGAAACATCCCGAAACCCATATCGCCATGGTGAAAGCTTTAATTAAAGCCTGTGAATACTGCGATGATCGGCGTAATCGAGAAGAAATAGTCAATATTCTCAGTCAGCCCCAGTATGTGGGCGTGGATAGGGCAATTATCCGCCCCGGTTTCCTCGATGGTTATGATCGCGGTTTAGGAACTGCCCCCGAACCCCTATTCCGATTTAATCAGTTTTACGTCGATCAAGCTAACTGTCCGGGCCGCAGTGAGGCCCTATGGACCCTAACTCAGCTGGCCCGTTGGGGTTACGCGCCTTTCCCCCGCAACTGGGTAGAAGTGATTGAACGCGTCCGTCGTCCCGATCTGTTTGGCGAAGCTTGCCGGTCTCTGGGCCTTCCCGATTTGGAACCCGATCGCCACAGTTTTGCCCTCTTTGATCATCTTATTTTCAATCCCGACGATCCGATCGGCTATCTGGAACGTTTCTCGATCCGTCGCGATTATCGCGTCTCAGAAGTTCTCCTCGATGATCCCGTGACTAATTAATGGTTGTGGTGGGCTTTGCCCACCTTAAAATAAATCTAGGACGAATTATGCAAACTTTTACCGATAAGACCGTGAATTCCAGCACCACCACCCAGCCTTTTTTGTTAGTTAGTAATGTTGCCAAAGAATACCCCTCCCCCGAAGGGGTTTACACCGTTTTAGACGGTGTGGAGCTGCAAGTCAATGAGGGGGAATTTGTCTGCATTATCGGTCACTCCGGCTGCGGTAAATCGACCCTTTTAAATATGGTGGCGGGGTTTTCTTCTCCTAGTCGTGGGCAAGTGCTGCTACAGGATAAAGAGGTTAAGGAACCAGGACCGGACCGGATGATGGTATTCCAAAATTATTCGCTTCTGCCCTGGAAAACTGCCTTTGAGAACGTTTATATCGGGGTTAATTCCGTTTATCCCGAAAAATCTCAGGCTGAGAAGGTGAAGATCGTGGAAGAAAATCTATCCTTAGTGGGATTGACAGAAGCAGCCCAGAAAAAACCCCCCCAATTATCGGGAGGCATGAAACAACGGGTAGCGATCGCCCGCGCCTTGGCCATTCGTCCCCAAGTCCTCATCCTCGATGAACCCTTTGGGGCCTTAGATGCGATTACTAAAGAGGAATTACAGGAAGAATTGCTGAAAATCTGGCAAGAACACCAGTTAACCGTGTTGATGATTACCCACGATATCGATGAGGCTTTGTTCTTGTGCGATCGCTTGGTGATGATGACCAACGGCCCGAGCGCTAAAATCGGTGAGGTGTTAAAGATGCCTTTTGCTCGTCCCCGGGTTCGTTCCCAAATTACCGAGGATCCCCGTTACTACGAACTCCGCAATGAAGCTCTCGATTTCCTCTACAATCGTTTTGCCCATTCGGAAGACCCCAATGAGGATGCCCCCGAACAACCCCCAACAGAAAATCTCGTGGGTAAAATTGTTACTACTATTGGTGGCATAGCCTTACTCGCTTTTGTTGGTTTTAGTCTAATACAAATGTTCACCAGCAAGACTGCCAATACTACTAATCCGGCCACCATAGAGGCCCCCAGATAAGTAGTAGTGGAAAATTAATTTCCTAGTCGAGACAGGAGACTCCGAGACAGCTATCGGGGATCGGATTTGAGTTTTGGCTCTCCTCGACTTTGTGTGATAATCAGTGCGGCTCTTCGTTACTTGTTATGGTTCGATAGGGGGGCATAAATCGACTAAATCCTTATCTGGCAAAAGATTTAACTGATTAGCTCGCTCTAGATCAAAAACAATTGACAAAAATCGTCCAATGTCTTTCTCTATAAGGGTT
>NZ_JBHFLL010000113.1:0-2286 GCF_041928595.1 Microcystis sp. BLCC-F209 | reverse complement strand
CTGGCGGTTCTAAAAGATTAAAAGTAACGGAATTTAGCTCATTTTCGCCGTGGAGATGCTGGAGAGATGCGATCGCACTGGCACAGGCAAAAACTGGTAAAGTGTAACCGGAACGGGGTGGGGAGATAGACATGAATAGGGTCGATAGCCAATCAAATTAGCCGTGATCTGATTATAGAACTAGGGGGCAACCGCTGCTATTTTTGATCATTCTTTGACATCCTCACCACGCTATCTTTTTAAGGATAGTGGCTGAATGGGTTTGATGCTTGACCCAAAAAATGCCTAATCGCTTAGATATTACCTCCATGTTGTCAACTGATTTTAATTATTTTCATTAGCAATAATTTGCTGAATTTGTTGTTTTAATTTAGGTAAATTATCTTTAATAACTCCCCAAACTTCATCTACATTGATTCCCGTGTAGCTATGGATTAAAATATCTCGAAACCCTGCAATTTTACGCCAAGTAATTTCAGGATATTTTTTTCTAATCTCAGGAGAGAGTTGTTTAACAGCTTCTCCAATGACTTCAAAACAGCGAATCACAGCATCTTGAATTAATAAGGATTGATAGAATCTGTCTTTTCCCTCCTGTGTATAAGATTCGATTCGTTCAATTCTGTCTAAAATATCACCTAAATAAATTAAGTCATCATTCATAAAGGAATCACCTCTTTCATGATTCTTTCCCGAAAACAATCTCGTAAACTGTTAATAGTAGCCACATCAACCTTACAGCCTAAATAATCTTCTAAGTCTTGAATTAAACCAATTCTATCTAATAAGTTGCGCCCTTGTTCCATTTCTACTAAAAAGTCAATATCACTGTCATTGCTGTCTTCTCCTCTGGCAACTGATCCAAATATTAGAATATTAAATGCTCCATGTTTTCGAGCAATTTTTATAATATTTTCTCGTCTTTCTTTAAGAAGTTGATAGCGTTTCATTTTCATAATTTCCCGAATCACTCAATACTTTTTTGGGCAAGCAATATTAGTTTTTCCTACAATAATTATAGCATTTTACCCGTACATAACCAATATAAGGGTTCAATTATGCCAAAAGGTTGCCATTCTTGAGGATTTCTAATCACGGCCGATGTTCCCTCTTTACTTTTTGATTGAATAATTGAATTTGGTTCGCAATATTTACCAAATACTCCGAAGGATGAAGTGGTAAAATATTCAACTTTTCCCTTGTCCTCCTGAGTCCAATTTTCTAGGATTGCATACATTTTAGGAAAGCGTCTTTGTACCAGACCACGAGGATCATCTCGATTAACCCAAAGTTCTGATAAATCACATTTCGTGACAGCAAAAGCGATACGACAACCTTGCGGGTTACGCTGTGTTAAATCTGTAGTAAATTTTTCTAAAGACTTAGCATATACCTCATCTTCTCGATGAGATGTTCCATCTATTGGTAAGAAATATCCACCTATATCACTAAATAAATCATCATAATATTCTGTGAAGTTATTAGATGATGAAAACTCTTTAATATCTCTCAAGAGAGTATCTGGCATATCGTAGATATCAAATGAAACTTCTTCTGTATTTTTAGCCCAAAATAATCCTTTTATTTCCAGAGTAATAGTAAAACGATATAAAGGATAATCGCAAAAGCTACGGTTAAATTCTGTTGGGTTTAACATCACTTGCTCTTTTAAAATGTTTTCTGCCTTATAACTCAATTCTTTTGCAAACGGATAACTCGGTGTTACTTGACAAGATAAGACCTTTTTAGATTTTACCTGATGTTTTTGATGATAAGCTAAAGTCGCAAGATAAGTGCTTAATCCTGCTGCATAAGAACCTATACCGATGATAATAGTCATAACATTTACCTCACAGAAATAATGTGTTAAAAAAGGTTGAATAACTGGACTATTAACCCCACCTACAAACCCATCAAAGACCAATTCAAGAAAAAGAAACTTAGCTGACATTGAGCAGTTAATGGCGGTGGTAGCCTCGCTTTCTTGGCTGAGTAAAAGGCAGTATAAATGAACTTCCCCGTTGACAAAAGGCCATAACATCTGCTGTAGGAGGGATTAAGAGTATTCAAACCAATCGTCCCCAAGTCCTCCAATAAAGTCCGAAAACTAGGCCCGGGAAAGTTCTCTTAATTCCTTTTTTTCTTTATAGGGGTATTTCTAGTTAAATCTAAATTATCCCCCGGATCGCTGCGGGTGATGGCTAGGGCAGCATCGGGGTTCAGTCGGGCAACTTGTTCGATGGCAATTGTAACGGCTTCTGGCGGTTCTAAAAGATTAAAAGTAAC
>NZ_JBHFLL010000112.1:0-14435 GCF_041928595.1 Microcystis sp. BLCC-F209 | reverse complement strand
CTGGAATTATGTTAAATTCTTGACTGAGCCTGTGCCGATTATTTTTAGCAAACTCTCCTAGCTCTCTATAACCTGAGTATCCTAGCATTGTTCCCAGTATTATTACTACTAATACTATCCATAAAGGGTGTCTTTTTCCTTGATCTTTCCTAAAGTCCTTGACTTGTTTCAGTTTTTCTATTAAGCTCAACATATATTTCAAAAGTTGGCGGTCACTCCTCATTTTACCTGACTGTGATCGCTTTTACTTTTGATATTCTGATGGGAGAATGAAACAGCCCTAGGGGGGCAGGGGGGGGAGAGTCCGGTCTCTGGATTCTTAATGGAGACATTGAGAATCTAAGGTGTCTCGTTGAACAAAGAATTTCCGATAGTGATAGGTCAAGAATTCCCCGTCACAGGGTAGCTTGACGGTGGGAGTATGTCAATTCGACGATTAGATACGCGGGCAGCTGACTTAATTTCCCGAATATTTTCCGATTAATCTCTGGAGAGTTCAGGAATGGTTAAGATGTTCAAAGACCGATTTATCACCGATATCGTTGGGGAGAGGTTGGCTTAACTTTCCCAGGGCAAAGATAACGAATAAAGTCGCCCAGAGAATTAATAGCCCCTTTTCCCAATTTAAGGGCAATATCCCCAAAAGATGACCGAGTAAAAGGGTGGGAACTAGAGGGGTTAAAAACTTGGTTTCTAGACGATTAAAACAAAAAGCTTCTTTGAAATAAATCCCCGTGAGACTAGCAAAAATAAAGCCCACACCCAATAAACTCACCGGATGGTTATAGACAAATTCTAGGGGAGAAAGGTGAGAATAGAGACTGAAAATTAGGGAAGTAATCGCCCCGATTAGCCAAAAAACTTGCAGGAGACGATGGAGGGGAATTAAATATATATGAATAGTCAATAAACTGATGCCTAACCCCAGACAAAAACCAATGTATAAAAGGTTAGTCAGGGGCAATAATTGCGGTCGAGTGAGAACTATAATTGTAGCGACAGCGAAACTAAAAGCCGCTAAATTTAACCCCAGACGGTAGAGACGCACGCCTAGGCGATCGCTATCCGTAATCGTAAACTCTCCGAATTGACCTTGATAAACTCGATCGACAGCAGGGGAAGTCATTATGCTCTAAAGAAAAAGGGAAGCTTAGAAAAGATCGACTACAAATCATCTTAAGCTTAAATTATGCCAGTAGCCCCACTTCTTCCCCCTCTCGGCTGACTAATTGCGAGTTTAGTAGTCAATCAAGCTAAAAATTATGATTAATTGCGATAAAAAAATATATATGTTATTTTACTGCGTCTTTCTTGTTTTAACTTCTAATTCCTTGTCATTTCAGTAATTCTCTTTGGTGCCAGAGACTTTTATGAACTCAACTAGCGAAATTTTGATCGTGGGCGGTGGTATCATCGGATTAGCGATCGCTGTCGATTTGCAATTGCGCGGGGCAAAAGTTACCCTCCTAGTTCGAGATATAGCTCAGGCCGCTAGTCGTGCGGCTGCGGGAATGTTAGCCCCCCATGCGGAAGGAATTCCCCCGAGTCCGTTTCTCGATCTTTGCCTGCAATCGCGCTGGCTATATCCAGAATGGACTCGCAAAATCGAGGATTTAACGGGGATAAACACCGGTTACTATCCCTGTGGTATTCTTGCTCCCGTTTACGAGCTAGAGCAGCCCGTTACTACCGAGGAAGTGAATAAAATTTGGTTAGACAGCAATGCAGTTCATCTCTACCAACCCGGACTAGGTAAAGATGTGATCGGTGGTTGGTGGTATCCCGACGATGGACAAGTGGACAACCGGCAGCTAGTGACTGCGCTGCAACAAGCGGCCGAAAATTTAGGGGTAGAAATTCGCCAAGGCGTAGAAGTCCACGCCATACAACAAAAGCAGGGAAAAGTCAAGAGTATTTATACTTCAATTGGGGAATTAGAAGCAAAAATTTACATTTTAGCGACGGGATCCTGGGCTAGTCAACTTTTACCCCTCCCTATCCATCCCGTCAAAGGTCAAATGGCCGCGGTAAAAATGCCCCCTAACCAGACCTTAACTAGGGTTTTATTCGGTCCCCAAACCTATCTGGTTCCCCGTCGCCATGGTCGTTTAATTATCGGGGCCACTTCCGAAACAGTGGCCTGGCAAACGGGTAATACACCCCAAGGACTGCAAACCCTTTTTGCGCGTGCTACCCGTCTCTATCCCCCTTTAGCTGACTGGGAAATCGAGGAAATTTGGTGGGGATTCCGTCCGGGTACAGCGGATGAATTGCCCATTTTAGGCCGCAGTAGCTGTGATAACCTGATTTTAGCCACCGGTCACTATCGTAATGGCATTTTACTCGCTCCTGTCACGGCTTCCTTGATTGCCGACCTGGTGATTAATGACAAAGTTAATCCCATTTTGACCCATTTTCGCTGCGATCGCTTTAATCAACCATCACCCGTTACTATTCCACCTATGTCCTTAACTATTATTGAGAATAAACCGCAAGCGCTTTTATCGCCCCAGAATGATCGCCTCACCATTGCCGGGAAAACCTTTCACTCCCGCTTGATGACTGGGACTGGCAAATATGCCAATCTGACCACTATGCAGGAAAGTATTAGTGCCAGTGAATGTCAGATTGTCACAGTTGCCGTTAGACGAGTACAAACGAACGCACCCGGTCATGAGGGATTAGCAGAAGCGATTGATTGGTCGAAAATCTGGATGTTACCCAACACTGCCGGTTGTCAAACGGCCGAAGAAGCGGTTCGGGTGGCCCGTTTAGGGCGAGAAATGGCCAAATTATTGGGACAGGAAGACAATAACTTTATTAAACTCGAAGTTATTCCCGATCCTAAATATTTATTACCCGATCCGATCGGAACTTTGCAAGCGGCTGAACAATTAGTTAAAGAAGGTTTTGCCGTACTGCCCTATATTAACGCCGATCCTCTCTTAGCCAAACGTTTAGAGGAGGCTGGCTGCGCCACGGTTATGCCCCTAGGATCGCCGATCGGGTCGGGACAGGGGCTGAAAAATGAGGCAAATATCGCAATTATCATCGAATCGGCCAAAATTCCCGTGGTGGTAGATGCCGGGATCGGTACACCCTCAGAAGCAGCCCGGGCCATGGAAATGGGGGCCGATGCTTTATTAATTAACAGTGCGATCGCTATGGCGGCCAATCCGGTTATGATGGCGCAAGCCATGGGAATGGCGGCAAAAGCGGGACGTTTAGCCTATTTAGCGGGAAGAATGCCGATTAAGTCCTCTGCTAGTCCTAGTTCCCCCCTGACGGGAACGATCGCCTAACCGATTAAGCTAGGAATGGGCTGTTTTCAGCTATCGTGGGCATGGCCAGCAAAATTGACTAGAATAAAAGAGGTGGAATCATGACTGAGAATCTGCCGGGCAATTACCGTCATGGCCGCCAATGCTGAGACTACATTTTTTGATCAGCGAGGTATATTGGCGATGATCACTAAAAATTCTTTATTATCAGGTTTGTTTCTGGGTCTGGGTTGGGTTTGCGTTAGCGGCAACCTAGTCGCAGCCCAATTGCCTATCAGCGAGCGTTGTTTAGCTGAGGCTGAATCCTGCGCTTACCAAAAATATCCCCAATACAATCAGCAATTAGACTTTCGCACCAGTCCCCAAATCGAGCAGCGCCGACTGAACACGATCGACAATCAATGCGGTAGCATTAATGCCTCTCGTTGTCATAATCTGCGTCCGCAGGTGCAAGAGCTACAGGAAACTCCCACCCTGCAGCAATTGCGGGAACAACAAATTAGAATCATCGAAACCCGTTAAAATAGGGGAGATTTGGCTATCTCCCCCCACACCACACCTCGATAAATCCCACAATTAACGCACTTCAAACAAACGATTATCCGGTAAATTACTAATCGCTCGCTGGAGACTATTCAAGGATCTATTGTAATCGACGATCGCCTGTAGATAACGGCTTCTGGCATCGGTTAAATCCCGTTGGGAGTTGATCACATCCGTTTGGGTTCCCACACCCGCCTGAAAGCGTAACCGGGCTAATCGCAGACTTTCCGTGGCCGATTCAATGCTTTTTTGCGAGGTTTTGATGTTTTCTTGGTTAGAAATCAAACTATAGTAGGATTCCTCCACCTGAAGGCGGATTTCATTGCGACGGAGGGAGAATTCCGTATCGGCGCGATCAATATTTCTTTCCGCTTGACGGGCGCGAGCAAAAGCACGACCACCATCAAAGAAAGTCCAACGAATCCGGCCGCCGACGCTAAAACCATCGCCAAAACCAGCAGCATCACTGAGATCGTTGAGGACATTATACTCGCCCAAAAGGTCCACTTGAGGAATCACCGCCGAAATAGCGATCGATCGGTCTTCTGCGCTAATTTCCCTCTGTAAGAGTTGTTGTTCTAATTCCGCACGATTTTTATAGGCTAAAACAATACTATCATCAAGACTTAAGCCCCAAGTTCCCGCCTCGCGAATCTCATCGGCAGCGGTTAACTCGATGTGCTGACCGACACTCAATACCTGTGCCAGTCGCCGTCGGGAAATACGCTGGTTAGAAATCGCCCGGGTTAAGTCTTGGTTAGCGTTGGCCAGGTCAACTTCCGCCTGTAGGACAGCAAATCGGGTTCCTAGTCCAGCTTGCTCCAATAATTGTGCATCGCGTAAACTTTGACTAGCATCTTCGATCGAGGCTTGGGCGATCGCAACTTGGGCATCACCCCTCTGCAATTCATAATAGGCATCGGTGGCATCAAAACGAGTTTGTTCCGAGACTCGTTCCACCTCTAATTCCTGTTGCCGGATGACTTTTTGGGCCCTTTTGATCTGGGCTGCCCGTTCACCCCCTGTATAAACCCCATAGACGATGCGAACACTACCCTGAAAGTTGGTACTATCTTCGGGTGTAACTGCTGGGATTCCCTGTTGACGAGCTAACTCATTCTGTCTTTGGGCAGCTGCCGATTGATCTTGACTGAGACTGGTTTCCGCTTGGGCCGTGGGTAATAAGGCCGCCTGTTGTTCCTTTAATTGGGCGCGAGCGATTTCTAAATCGACCCGGGCTGTCTGTAAGGTCTGATTATTTTTTAAAGCTAATTCGATCGCTTGATTTAAGGTGATCGGTTGTACTACCCTAATATTCACCTCATCCGGTTTGGTGGGAAAAATCAGGGGATTGCCACTAGGATTAAGATAATTAGGGGCCTTGGGATCCGCTTCCGTGGTTGCCGGTGCCGCCGATGGACCGGGTAATTGAGAAACTGGATTGGCAGCAGGTTGGGGTTTCTTCAATAAATCGGCAGCGGACTGAGTTTGTGCCTTAACCGAGGATTCAGCCAAGAAAACCAACCCAAGCACCGCACTCACGGTAATACCATAACGCAAGAGCAACATGAGTATCTCGAAAGTAAACAGTAAACGATAAGAAGTAAACAAGCTCACACCACTATGTTGGCCGATTACTAATTACCGATAGTAACACGGGAGCATGAAAGCCACCGTCTTTTAAGCACCAGCTAAAATGAGATTCGATGGATTTTGAACGGGACATCAAAACAGCATTAGATTTAGCCCAATACTTATAGGAGTTTCTCTATGGCTACAATTCAGACTTATCCTTGGGATGCAGCAGATCATTTGAAAACAAAAGAAGATATCGCTGCTTATCTGGAAGCTGCCCTCGAAGATGGCGATCCTAGCTTAGTAGTGGCAGCATTAGGCGATATTGCTCGTTCTCAAGGGATGACTCATATTGCTCACCAGACGGGTTTGGGACGGGAGAGTCTTTATAAATCTTTGTCGAATCGGGGTAATCGGTGAGTTTGCTACAGTTCTTAAGGTTTTGCAAGCACTTGGGTTACGCCTGCAAGTTGTACCCATTATCTAGGGTGTGCTGAAAAAGTTTGTTGGTGGGGTTAAGCAGTCAGAAGTCAGAAGTCAGGAGTCAGGAGTCAGTAACCGGTCGTCGGGAGTTTCAGGCTTTGTTGCCCTCTCTTTTTTTACCACTTTATGTACTATAAGAGGGATAATGCAAGGTTTTTGAGAGTCCCAATCCGATTTTCGCAGCATGAACATCGGACTTTAACAGGTCAAAAGCCTTATTTTAAAAGGGTTTTACCATTATTCAGCAAACCCTATCTAAAAATGCCCCATCACTAATCCTACCCCCTCCCGACGCGGATCGCCCGTAGCGGTTAACTCCCCCCAATCATTCACTGCCACCCCATGCACACCCCCAAAAAACATATTTTGTTCTTGCCACCGGGATACTTGAGTATTTGCGGGTAAAACCAGATTTTCGAGCAGATTTTCCCGATCTTCTAGGGGTTCAATTCCTAATTGTTGATTTTCCCAATGTATGCGCGAGGCCCCGATCGCATCGGCTAAAGATTGCCGAAAATCGATTAAATTACTAATAACCTGCAAAATAGCGGTGCGAATGCGATTGGAACCCCCAGAACCGAGAACAAATCGCGGCTTTCCTTCCTCTAAAATCATCGTCGGCGACATCATTGAGGATAAACGACGATCAACGGGCCAATTGTGAAAACCAAAGGGATTTAAGTCCGCTTCCCCGATCATATTATTGAGCATAATTCCCGTCCCCGGCACGGTATAAGCTGATCCTTCGCCGTTGGAAAAGGTGGCACTGGCGGCATTACCTTCCCCATCGATAATGCTAATATGGGTGGTACTGCCCCATTTATTGGCATATTTGCCTAAAAATTGCGGCGAGAGGAACTGCTCTGCGATTCCCTCCTGATGGATAAAATCATCGTAGCCTTGAACCCGCGCTTGATTGGTTAAGGCCATCACTTCCGTTAAAATTTGCAGATGTTTGGCTCCTAGAGGCTCTAAAGCCGATAAATTGACTGTTTCCAGTAATTTTAGCGCAAAAGCCAGGAGAATTCCTCCAGAACTAGGAGGCGGATTGGTCAGTATTTCGTACCCGCGATATTGGGTTTTTAGGGGTTTTCTCTCAAGGACTTGGTAATGACTTAAATCCTCTAGGGTAAGATAACCTCCCTCCTGCATATCCTTGGCGATTTGGTGGGCGATTTCTCCCTCATAAAAGTCTTTTACGCCTTTTTTGCTTAATTCCTCTAAGGTGTTGGCCAAATCCCTCATCACACAGCGATCGCCAGCTTGGAGGAGTTTTCCTTGGGGAGCATAGACTTTTAAACCCTCTCGATCTTTGAGCAGGATCGAAGCGAGTAAACCCAGGCAAAAGCCGTTATATTGGCTCAAAATGTAGCCTTGTCGAGCATATTCGATCGCTGGTTCTGCTACCACGGCAAAGGGCAATTTTCCCAGTTTTTTCTGTACTGTTTCCAGTCCCCGTAATGCCCCGGTCGTAGCGATCGCACCTCGGCCAATGTGAAAATCTTGACTAGCACCCCCAAAATCGATCGCCACTGGGTAAAAGTCGATCTTTGTCAAGGGTTTTTTAGATTTGGGAGTTTGACAAAAAAAATCAAAAAGGGTATTGACTTTTTCCTTGGTATGTGCTAGTAAAAAACCGCCGCCCCCCGCCGAAGCGAGGGTGAATTCGACCACGAAAGCCGCTAAAATCGAGCCAACAATCCCATCGAAGGCATTGCCGCCCATTTCTAAGATTAATTGTCCAGCTTCGGCAGTTTTTGGATGTCCTGCGGCGATAGCGCCCTTGCTTTTGCCAGTCACGATGATTCAGTTATCAGTAAACAGTAAACAGTTATCAGTGGTTAGTGGAAATTATGAATTATCAATTATGAATTATGAATTGGCAAGTGGGGAAGTGGGGAGAAAAAAGCTGCCTCCTGCCGACCGTCTCCTGTCCCCCGAATAGGGCTATTTTTGCAACTGCTTAACCGCTTGATAGATTTCGGGTAAACGCTTGTAAGCGGCTGCTGCCTTGAGGAATAGTTTATGAGGCATAGCAGGAGAGCCGGAAACCACTTCTCCTGCCCCGATATCGTTGTGAATGCCAGCTTGGGCTGTTGCGATCGCACCATCCCCGATTACTGCTTGATTGGCAATGCCCACCTGTCCCGCTAAAATAACGCGATTGCCCACTTTTACGCCTCCTGCCATGCCTACCTGTCCTGCTAGGGCGCAGGCTTGGCCAATTTGGCAATTATGGGCAATATGGACGAGATTATCGATCTTAGTCTGGCTACCGATGCGGGTTTCTCCCACTGCCGGGCGATCCACGGCGCTATTACAGCCAATTTCCACCCCATCTTCTAAGACCACGATACCGGATTGTTCCATCTTAAACCAGCCTTCGGGAACCGGCACAAAACCGAAGCCCTCAGCACCGATAACAGCACCACTGTGGATAACGCAATCATTGCCGATTTGTACCCGTTCATGGATAGTACAGTTAGCGTGGAGAATTGTGCGATCACCAATATGCACCCCGGGGTAAACAACGGCGTTAGGATGAATGCACACGCCATCACCGAGGGTGACATTGGCTTCCACCACGGCATGGGCCCCGATGGCGACTTTATGGCCGATTTTAGCCGATGGATGCACCACGGCGGTGGCGTGAATGTAGGGTTGGGGCTGAAAGGGTTGATAGAATAATTTGATGGCGTGGGCGAATAAAAGTCGGGGATTGGCACTAGCTAACCAAGCGATGCCGCGTTCGTCGGCCTGTTGTTGTAAATTGGTATCCAGGGGCAGAATTAGGGCAGTAGCCTCAGTTTTGGCGACAAAGGAAGCAAATTTTCCCCCTTCGATATAGCTAATGGTATCGACTAGGGCGCTTTCGATGGGAGTTATGGCTTTAATTTGGGGATTTCTGTCGGGATAGGCAGTTAAACTGTGAGCAGAGACTAAAGGGCTTAATTTTTGGGCAATTTCACTAAATTTCATAAATATATACTGCGATCGAGATAGGGCTGATGATAGGATGGTCTAACAGTCTAGAACTATACCGATAATCTTGTCGTTATTATAGTCAAAAAAGTTGCTAGTTTTTTAGGGAATAATCCCTGTTTCCCATTTCAACAAAGCCGATCTCGATCTAGCGCGGTTTTGGAGATAATTTTGATCTCTCCAAAACCGATTGGTTTTAGTTTTTACTGCTCGATCGAGTTAATAAAATTGACCCAAACAGTATTAAGGAGATCAAAGTTGATGGTTCGGGAACTGTTTGAAAATCTAGGTTAAAAATTCCTGACTCTCCCCACGAAAGGCTAAGATCTACCAGCTTAAAACTGGCTGAATATTTTCCTGGTCGAGAGGCAAGAAACTTCGGTAAAAAGGAGAAGTTATCACCAGTCCCGATCGCATAGATATCGCCAGCATTAGCTAAAATTGTCTGTCCTAAAGAGTTAGCTACTGTTAATCCATCACTAATCTCTAACAGTTGTAAGGATAGGTTGGCATTACCTAAAGACCGATTCCACCGTCCCCCAGAACTGTTAAAAAGAGCTTGTTCTCCCAAGTCAGAGGAATTATTAATAGTTGCCACTGATTGCATCAGTAGATTGCTATATTCCTCCCCAGTGGCAGCACTAACAAAACTATTCTGAAAAATTCCTTTTCCTGCAATTAAGGAGAGAGGAGGCAATCCTGTAGAAGTCTCAGGAATGCGATTATTGCTGTTAGTGGGATTAACTACCGGATTACCAGACGGGCCGGAATAACTGTAAGTGCCGATACCGTGAAAATGAGGGTTTCCCTCTCGGTGAGCAACCAGAAGACTTAACCGGTTATAGTTAGGATTGGCTAATCCCTCATAGATGCCCCGAGTTAAGGTGATTTGATTATCCACCCCGATATAAAATTCGGGCAAACTCTGACCAATGGCAGGCTCTTCAGCCTTAGCCACCGTTACCAGGGCGAAAGAAAGCGATAAAATGAAGCTAACGGCGATAAATGGAGATTTTGGGCTTTTTTCTCTTATTTTATTGCCAGCACAAACTAATCCTACCCTAGAGACCTGTAGAACCATGATTTCTCTCATTAATTGGAATGATAATCATTATCACTTTAGCGAAAAACCCTTGTTGCGATTGACTTTTGCCAAAAAAGTTAATTTAAGTTAACGTGAACAATGCTGTCCCAATAAGTTGCCCGGGCATCTAAAGGGGTCGAGGTGGATCAAGGAACAGGCAACGCTGGAACAGCAGCCGGTTCTCTGGGGATGAGGCCAAATCCCGTCAAAGTTTATCTTGATCGGAAAAGATCAACAAGGCTGTGTTAGGTTTTGCAGTGGGGAATCTGGGTTAAAATAGACCGAGAAAGTTAACAAAAAAATTGTCTCGCTCAAGTGGGCGAAAATCAGCTTATGACCCTTGCGGTGGCGATCAAAAACTTAAAAAAATCCTACGGTCAGACAGCAGCGGTTAAAGATATCTCCTTTACCGTGGCAGCGGCAGAAATCTTCGGTTTACTCGGTCCCAATGGTGCGGGAAAAACCACCACGATTCGCTGTCTTTGCACCCTTGCTAAACCCGATGGCGGCAAAATCGAGGTGGGGGGTGTCGATGCCCTGAATAACCCCAAATCCGCTCGTAAACGCCTAGGTTACGTTGCCCAAGAAGTCGCCCTCGATAAAATGCTCACGGGCCGGGAACTGTTGCAACTACAAGCGGCTCTATATCACATTCCCGCTCAAAAGTCAAGAGAGCGCATCAAAGAATTAATAAATCTTTTAGGATTAGAGGAATACGCCGACAAAAAAACGGGGACCTATTCCGGCGGCATCAAAAAACGGCTGGATTTAGCGGCGGGATTACTGCATCAGCCGGAAGTTTTGGTGCTGGATGAACCGACTGTAGGCCTCGATATCGAAAGTCGTTTGATTGTCTGGGATTTTCTGCGACAATTGCGGGCAGCTGGAACCAGTGTATTAATTACCAGCCATTATCTCGAAGAAATCGACGCTTTGGCCGATAACTTGGCAATTATCGACAATGGTATCGTCATCGCTCGCGGTACCCCCTCACAACTAAAGGAGCAGCTGGGCGGCGATCGCATTACCCTAAAAGTGCGAGAATTTTCCCCAGAGGAAGAGGCCCTAAAAGCGAAAGAGTTATTATCCCGTCTGCCTTTTGTCGAGGAAGTAATCGTTAATACCGCCCAGGGTAACTCCCTGAATCTCATCGTCACGGCCAATAGCAATCCTTTAAGCAAAATTGAACAAACCCTAGCCGAATCGGGATTACCGGTGTTTAGCATGGCCCAATCCCGTCCTAGTCTCGATGATGTCTATCTAGCGGCCACCGGACGCACCCTGATGGATGCGGAAATTGCCGCCGCCAGCAGTCGCGACCTGAAGGCGGAGAAAAAACAAGCGATGAAGGAATCCTAGTCCGGCGAGTAAGGCTGTAGTATTGCCTAATTGTCCCGTTAAATCCTCTATAATTGGAGCGATCGACTATCTATCAATCAATATGAAAGATAAACGGGTATTGCTGACCGGCGGTACGGGGGGACTGGGTTTAGAAGTCACTCCGGCGGTTTTACACCATGGCGGTCATCTGACCATGACCTATCGGGAGGAAAGGGAGGTAGGTCGTCTGAAATCTCGGCTGAGTGCGGCGGAATTTGAGCGTATTCGCTTTGTCAAGGTGGATTTAACCCAAGAAACTGCCGTGGCTAGATTAATTGATGATCTCGGTCGGGTCGATGTTTTAATTCATCTAGTCGGGGGTTTTACCATGGGGGCGACGGAGGAGTTTAGCTATGAAGATTGGCTAAAAATGTTTGATTTAAACCTCCATAGCACTTTTTTACTGTGTAAACACTGTTTACGCTCGATGAAACTTCACAATTATGGTCGTATCGTCACTATCGGTTCTCGTGGTGCCGTACAACCGGGGGCAAATTTGGCCGCCTATTGTGCCTCGAAAGCGGCGGTAGTGGCTTTAACCCAAGCGATCGCAGAAGAAACCAAACAGACTAATATTACTGCTAACGTGGTTTTGCCAAGTGTTATCGATACTCCCAGCAACCGGGAAGCGATGGGAGAGGCAAGTGCCAAGGACTGGGTAAGTCCCCAATCTCTAGCCGAGGTGATCTGTTTTCTGGCAGGGGAAGGAGCGAAAGACTTGCGCGGGGCGGCAATTCCCGTCTATGGTTCCCTGTGAGTGGTTTTTGTCTTCGGGCTGATACACTGATAACGGCGCTCGCTCTTGCTAAAAATTGGGGTTAATTTATGCTTATTCCGATTCTTATCAGTCTTACTATCTTACTTTTATCCTATCTGCTCGGTTCGATTCCCACGGGTTATTTAATCGGTAAATACAGCAAAGGTATCGATATTCGTGACTATGGTTCCGGTTCCACCGGGGCCACCAATGTGCTGAGAACTCTGGGAAAAACTGCCGGGGCGACGGTGTTATTAATTGATATGTTAAAAGGAATGGCGGCGGTGGCCTTAGCACGAGGACTATATTTTATTGATGTCAATCCTCTCCCAGAAAGTTGGTATTACTGGTTAATTATCGGGGCAGCATTGGGGGCAATCATTGGTCATAGTAAATCGATTTTCTTGAATTTTAGCGGGGGTAAATCCGTCGCCACCGGTTTAGGGGTTTTATTGGTGATGAATCCCTTAGTGGCTTGCGGAACTTTGGCGAGTTTTTTGGTTATGCTCGCACTTTTCCGGATTGTTTCTTTAGGTTCGATTATCGGGGCGCTGGTGGTGAATATTTTAATGGTTATTTTAGGTCAACCTCTCCCCTATATTTTATTTAGTTTGATGGGGGGAATCTATGTGATTGTTCGTCATCAGGGTAATATTAAAAGATTGTTGGCAGGGACGGAACCAAAAATAGGTCAGAAAGTACAGCAATCATCGGAAGTAAGTTAAATCGGGTCTGCTGAAAAAGTTTTTCGTGGGCGCAGGGTGTGGGGTGTAGGGTTTTACCCATTTTCAGGGAAAAAGTGCCTAAATTTCCCCCCCGATCACCCCAATGTCTGGCACTTTTTGATTTCAAAAAGGTCTAAAAGTTTTATCCAACAAGGTTTTTAGATTTATTCAGCAAACCCTAATTAAGACTGTCTGCTGTGGTTTTTAACCAGAGGATAAAACTATTAATATCTTCTTGAACTTGTAGCCATGTATTATAATAGTTATTAACCAGATTTTCTAGTTTTTGTTTTTCCAATTCAAACCCGTAGATATTGCGAACAACGTGCCGAAAGCTTAGGTATTCATTAAGTTTATGTACTGTATCTTCTCGTAATACAGCAGGACGATAATCTTGAGGGTTGCTCATACGATTTAATAGCCTTCTATGCCAGTCATAACTAGATGGTAAGCCACCATTTAACTCAGAAGCGATAATTTGAAAAATTCGTTCACATCCTGTATAGAAGTTATGGAGTTTTAGGGCTAAACTTTCGGCACAAATATCGGCTAGTGCCGGGTTGGTTAGCATTTCCGCTTGAACTAAACGCATCTGGCTTTCTAGCCGATTTAATCTATTAACTTCAGTGGCAATATCAAGGGCGATTTCTTGTAATTCACTGGCACTCATCGGACGCATAAAGACATTCTCCTGTTTGCAAAACTCTGTTAAGAAAATGAGGTTCTAAGTCTTCTATAGGCTTTAAATCAATCCAGCGGTCGCTAATTAAATTAACTTTTCCTAAAGCTTGAAAAAAACTTTCTGGGGGTATGCCAGCCACGGCTAGATCAATATCAGAGGTTTCCTGAAATTTACCTTTAACTAGAGAACCAAACAGGATAATTTTTGTAATTGGGAAATTTTCTTTTAAATAATCAATAACTGGCGGAAGATTTTTCCTAGCCTCTTGAGCTAATTTTTGATTATATTCCTGCTGTTTTTTTTGGCATTTTTGCCAGTATTCAAGATAGGGATTATTGACCGACATAATCATTATAGTATCGAGGATTTAGTTTAAATTTCCGCCCATTGTTCAAAGAAAATTTGAATATCTTTTTCTAAGTTTCTGTAGATTTTTCTTGCCCTGTCTAAATTAACTTTCAATTGCTCATAATCAATATTTGTGCCGTAGGCATGACGAAAAAAGTGCCGAAATCCTCGCAAACTATTTAACAAAGCGGCGGTTTCTGAAGAAATAAAAGCAGGACGAATTCCGGGGATAGGGACAGTCATTCTGTTTAATAAGGCTGTATGCCATTGCCGAGTATCGGCAATATGATTTTCAAAACAGGTAGCCACTATTTTAAGTAAATCCTCAGTGGCACTGTATAAATTGTGGATTTGATAGGCAATGCTTTCTAGGCGAATGACATCATCGGGATTAACACCTTCGGCTCTAACAGCTAGTTTACCATCGATCGCTTTGATTAACTGTAATTGAGCATTTATAGCAATTCTCTGACTCATGAGGTACAGTAGCAACAGTGAGTAAACCAATTGCGAATATCTTTTTGAGTAACTTCTAACATAGCTAATTCAATCCCTTCTATTAAGTCTTTGTAAGTTCTCGCCTTCAGTTTTCTTA
>NZ_JBHFLL010000111.1:0-3491 GCF_041928595.1 Microcystis sp. BLCC-F209 | reverse complement strand
CTCCAGCTACATCAAATGTTCCAAAAAAATATAGAAGAGCTAATGCAAATTAGCCGCTATCGGTTGAAGGATTACATCAAAGGACAAAGAGCGATATCGCTTGCCCTATCTACTTTCTAGCTCGCTTGTCCCCCTCTCAGCAAAACGATAACTGGCAAAACCATAACTTTAGAGGTTGAGCCATCTGATACAATTGACAATATAAAAGATAAGATTCAAGACAAAGAAGGTATTCTCTCAGAGCAGCAAACTTTGATATTTGCTGGTAAGGTTTTAGAAGAGTGGCGAACTTTAGCTGATTATAATATCCAAAAAGAAAGCACATTACATCTAATCCAAAATTCACCTGTAACTATTTTTGAACCTTCGGTAACAACCGCTCTAATTTTTCTAGGGTTAGGAGCTATAATAGTAAAATCGACGAATCTTGATCAACATCGCAAAAAACCAGACCAAAATGCTTTAAAATCGGCTAAAATAGTTCATAAATGAACTTCCCATAAATAGGGTGGCTGGGGTGATGATTAGTTTAGCATTAGTGAAAATTTGGAATGGTCGTGATTATGATGAAATTATTAGGATGTGTAGTCATTTTTACAAGTTTAGTGAATGTTACACCAGGAATGGCAAATTATTTCCCCCGACAAATTGCCCAAGCGTCTAGAACTTCTTCGATTCAAGGTTATTGTTTTTCGGTCGCTAATGATGATCTGGATTCTACCGCAAGGATTTATATTCAGGGAAATCAAGTCACGGGTCGGGTAGAAGCTACAATTCATAATGAACAAGCATCTTATTATACTTCCTATACTCAAACCTTACAAGGAACAAAAAAGGGAAATCAGTTAAACTTAAATATCACGACAAAAATTGAGTTAGACACCCAAAAAACTCGAGAAATCTGGACGTTAACCGCAGATTCTTTGAATACGGGACAAGAAGTTTATCGAAAAGAACCTTGTTTAGTGTCTCAAATCCGGTTTGCACCAGGAACTAATAGCGCCACCGTTAATCAATCGGTTGTTCGAGGGAGTAGAGATATTTATTTATTAAGAGCGAATCAAGGACAGAGAATGGATCTGAAAATTACATCGTTAGAAAATAATGCCGTATTTGATGTGATTGCACCGAATGGGGAAATATTGAAAACAGAAGCCACCCAATCTAGTTTAAAATTACCAGCCACTGGAAATTATGAAATAATTGTAGGGGGAACTCGCGGCAATGCCAGCTATAAATTAAATGTCAAAATTCAATAAATAGTTTTACTAGGATAAAACTGCTCGATGCAATGGTTCGAGAGAAACCCAACATTCTTAAAGACATCGGTGCGGTGTTCCATCAAGATAAAAGTCCTCTTCTTTTGACCAGTCTTCTGGGACTTGAATAGTTCCAGCCATATCTTCTAAAATGTCCCGAGCATCTCCTCAAGGTTTTTCTGGTATTTCTGCTTCTGAGACGATGGAAATCAGGTAACGGGTATGAGATTTTGCCTGTCTCAGAATGAAAGACTTTACCATCAAAAATAACGGTTAATTGTTTTTATTATTATTTTGTCGTTCTACAGCAGTCTGGCAAGTATGGGAATGTAAATGATCAACAAATTTAAACTCTTTTCTTAGTGCTGTGGTGTAGGGAAATAACTCTGTTTTGCTAAGTACCTAAGCAAAATTAATTACACATATCTAACCACCTCTTGCCTCCTGCTTTTTGCCTCTTGCCTATCTTCACTAGGAAATTAATTTTGCACGACTACTTAACACCACGATTATTCATCTAGCAACGAGGGGCGATCTCTTTATAGTTGAGATCGCCCTAAAGCTAGGATTCTACTGTCAGGAGAGAAAAAACCGCTGCCCGACTCCATTAATCGTCATAAACGCGACACTCGGCGGCATCGGGATTATCATCACAATACTGTTCGAAGTAGGTTTTTTGGGGGTGGTCTTGACGTTGGTGAGCGGCTTCTGCTTGTAATTCTTCCACCGCATCCCAAGCGGCGGCGCATTCGCCAGAGGTGGCACCTTCCGTACTACAGACGGCTCTGGCGTTTTTTCGCTCTTCTTGAATTTTATCTTGGATATTGCTCATGATTCCTCTGGAATTTATCTATTGACACTCTAACAATTATACAGTCACGTTTTCAAACCACAGGATCGGTTATCCCAATCGATCGCCTCTCCTGTGCTATTAAGCCGATCCTAGCGCAATTTTTGGGGAATTTAAGATCAAGATTTCCTGACCGGGCCAATTTTTAGCCCAGATTTCGCACTGGAGAAACGCCAGAGGGATTTCTCCCCGGGATAGACAGCGAGCAGAACCATATACCGACTTATTCTAGGGACTGTGGAAAAAGACTGTTTTGCCGGCAATAGTCAGCATTCCTGTCACCAAAATGCCGACAATGCTAAGGAATCCAATGGTGGTAATGTTGACTTGTGCGTTGAGATCGTCAACCCGCTTTTCTAGTCCCGTAACTTTGGCATGCAAGGCCTTAATATCTCCTTTAATTTCTCCTAGTGGACTGTTTTTGATCGCCTTCTGTCCATTTTCTCGGTTTGTCAGTCGGGATTCGATCGCTTTCTGTCCGCTAACGATTAAATCTTCTAACCTTTTCAGATCATTTTCGGTAACTGCTGTCATCAGTGAAAATCCTCTTAAAGTTGAATTTTTCCTGGTCTCCTCATCAATACTCTATCAATATTTTCTCGGTCGCGCACTCTTACCAACAGTAATTCACAAAAATCAGATTCCCTACTGAGAGCGCCTAGTGATCCCGTCAAAACTGAAACAGTTTTTGATACCGAACCGGCTCTTTATCTCTTGGTTCATCTGGGTTGCAGGGACAGCATCACGCGCATTTATGGCTGTATAATTCAGGTTGATATTATTAATATTGACACTCCCGTCGCGCTTATGCGAGGGATTCTTGGTTCATCGAGTTTCCTTAATCTGACAGGACGTATCCAACCAAACCAGAGGGAATCTCTCCCCAAGCGTATTAGTTTCGGTATGCCCTACCGTACTTAGTCCCTTTTTGAGAATGTTGATAGCGGCGTTAATGTCTCTATCTTCTACATAGCCACAATCGGGACCAATATGGGTTCTTGTAGATAGAGATTTAGAGACTTTTTGACCACAATTAGAACAGTTTTGACTCGTGTTATGGGGGGCTACTGCTACCGTAGCCTTACCATATTTAAACCCAAAATATTCTAACCATTGCCGAAAAGTTGACCAAGCCACATCATTAATAGATTTAGCTAGTTTAGAGTTTTTTACCATGCCTTGAATATTTAAGTTTTCGTAAGCGATGAAATCGTTAGATTTAATGACGCGCAATGCCTCTTGGGAGCATCCCACTTTTGCAATAAGAAATTGTACTTAGATGCGAAATGCTTAGATGGCAAGCCTTTTCGGGAGTTCATAGATTTTTAACGGTTCTCTAAATTGTGTGATTCAAACCAGAATCGTTACTACAAAAGCCTTCT
>NZ_JBHFLL010000110.1:0-25729 GCF_041928595.1 Microcystis sp. BLCC-F209 | reverse complement strand
CTCTCTTGGATTTGGTGGGTAAAATGTATTCTAAGATACATTCCTTAAGAGCGAGGGAGTGGAAGGAACCACAGAGACACAGAGGACACAAAGATCGATCCTATGTAAGTTAAACTTATCACACAGAACCTAGAAGAGCCAGTTTTTCAGCCAACCCTATATAGTCCCATGATCTAGCTTTTTTAGGGCGCTGAGAGCATGGAGACGGACAATCGCCTCCCCATCGGCTGCTAAAGTCAGCAAAATACTTTTATTGTCCCGATCTAATTCTCCTAAAGCGATCGCTAGAGACTGTTTAACTCCAGCATGAGCGAGGAGCGCCGGACGGGAGTGATAAAAATTACCGAGAATTTCCCCTGCTTGTCGGCGTAATTTCTGGGAGGTTTGCCGGCCGAGAATAGCGATAATTTCCCGACAAATCAAGACATTTTCGCTATATAAAGCCTTTTCTAGGTAATTTAAAGCTTCCCCATCCTCGATCCAGCCCAATGCTCGCACTACAGTTAATTTTAAACTATCGGGAGTTAAGGAAGATTGCAGCAGTGGATTTAAAGCTTTGGCTGAGGTTGCTGTGCCGATACGACCGAGAGCGATCGCCGTTTCTTGACAGATCTCCAGGTGGATATCGAATAACAGCGGTTGCAGATGGTTAACTAAATCTGCTTGGGGATAATTTGGCCCCAGGTAACTACTAGCTTTAATTGCTTCCCGTCGCACATCGATGGCCGGATCCTGTAAAGCATCGAGGATCATCGCAGTAATCTGGGGATGGTGAAAACTGCTTAAAGCTTCGATCGCCATCGACCGAATGGCACTAGATTGATCCTTAACTACGGTTAAAAGCGGTTCGATAATTTCCGGCCGGCGAATTTGTGATAAAGCTTGTACGGCTAAAAAACGCCTGTTCGAGTCGGACAGTAATTGTCCTAAACTAGAGATGGCAGAACTGCCGATATTGGCTAAAGCGGCCGCAGCCATTTGGCTGAGTTCCTCCTCCTCCGATCTTTGCAATAATTGACTGAGAGCGAGAATACAGGCTCGATCGTCAAATTGACTGAGAATTCTCGCCAGAAACCAGCGCATTTCCCCATCTTGTTCCTCGGATTCTAACAGGGCAATTAAAGGAGCGATCGCTGGTTGGCCGATTTGGGGAAATAGTTTCGCTATCTCCCATCGCTGTTGAAAATCGCATTTTTGTAAAGCTTCTAGGGCTAAATCGAGGATTTCATCGTTAATAATCGGTTCAATCGCATCTTTTTGGTTTAAAAGTCGCTGTATGCTGGTGTTTACTGTCTCCCAGTCCTTTTTATTTAACGCTATCTGAGCTTTTTCTAGCAGAGCTTGCATCGTCAGAAATGGCCTCGATTTTCGTGCTACCTATCCTAAAGAATGTCAGACTTTCTCGCTTTTGTCTTCTCTTCTATGCAAGAAACCGATAATAAATCTCCAAATTGTGCATCAGACGTCAGTAGAGGGGGCATCAGCGATCGCACAGTAGGGACGACTATAACAAAGGGGTGTTTCCAGGTCGTGTTGTTCCAAAAATTCCCGATTACTTAAAATCTTAGCGGTTTCTCCCGCTGCCACCACCTGACCACGACTTAACACCACCGTGCGATCGCATAGTTCTAAAGCCAGATCGAGATCGTGGGTGGCGATCACTTGGGTTTGGGGTAAAGTGGCCAACAGTTGTATTAATTGCCGACGGGACCGGGGATCCAGTTGGGCGCTAGGTTCATCAAAAACTAATACCTGCGGCAACATGGCTAAAACCCCCGCAATGGCCACGCGTTTTTTTTCACCCCCCGATAGATTCTGACTGTTTCTCTTACCGTAATGCTGGGAATCCAATCCCACCGCGTGTAAAGCATGATGACAGCGATGGTTTAAATCCTCTCCCCGAATTCCCTGATTCATCGGGCCAAAAGTCACATCTTCCCAGACAGTGGGCATAAATAGCTGATCGTCGGGGTTTTGGAAGACTAAACCGACAAAATTGCGGATATTTTCTAAATTCTCCGGTTTAACTTGGTAAGGACCGACGGTGATTTTACCGGTTTGCGGCGGGAGAATACCGTTAAAATGCAGTAATAGAGTGGATTTTCCCGATCCATTGGCCCCAACCAAAGCCACCTTTTCCGTAGCTTCAATGGCTAAATTAATACCTTTTAACGCTTCTGTGCCGTCAGGATAGGTATAAACTAGGTTTTCAATAAAAATCGGGTTGTGGTGCATGAAAAACGAGACTTTTACCTGAGTAGATGTACCATTTGACCCCAGAGGATCAGAATTACTATGGCAATTATAGCGAGATGATCGTTCAGCTTGCTTTGGGGAAGCTGTAGAGAAGGCAAGGAACCAGTATAACCCCTCGATAACATGGCTTGATAAATGCGATCGCCACGTTCGTAGGTACGGATAAATAAAGCGCCGATTATATGTCCCACTAGCAGCCGTTGCCATCGGGGACTACTCATTAAATTACGCGCAATTGCTGCCCTTCGCATGGAATTAAATTCAGCGATCAAAACAGCTAGATAACGGTACATAGAAGCTAAAATTGCCACCAATAAAGGGGGCATTTTCAGGGTAACTAAGGCTTGTAACAGGTCGGGAATTGCTGTGGTTAAAACCAGAATATTAACCGTACAAAGACAGAGAAAAGCTTTTAGGGCCACACTGCCTAACACCAGCAATCCCTCGCTAGTTATCCGCAAAAATCCCCAAGACCAAAGAATTTCGCCGCCATCGCGAAAAAGGGTTCCCAATAAAACCACACCAATAAAGACAAATTCGATCGCTACTCTTCGTAAAAGTACGAGAATAGTCACCCGACTGATCAGAATTAAAATAATTAATCCTAATCCGTAAATCCCCCAAGTTTCCCAGCTACCATTCGGAGTTAACGATGTGGCAAAAACTAACAAAAGAGTCACTAAAACCCGGGTATGGGGCGCAAGTTTCTGCCAAAAACCGCAATTTTGGCGCTCATTTTGGCGAGAAAAAGTAGCAATGTGTAGCATTTATTCAGTGATCAGTTATCAGTGATCAGTTATCAGTTAGAAAGGGGGTTTAGGGGTTTAGGGATTTAGGGATTTAGGGGTTTAGGGATTTAGGGATTTCGGGAAATTTCAGCTAAATGCCCCACTCCTATCTCTTTATTCCTGATTTTGGGATTTTGGCATCACTAATTTACCGATACCCCAAGCGATGCCGAAAGTGGCAAGAGTTCCCAGAAAACCAGCGAGGGGAGTGGCCACACCTTGGGGAACACCTTTGAGGGCATAACCATCAAAAATTCGGGCGAAGGGTAATTGACCAGCAAGGGCGTTGGGGTCTTCTTTTTGGCTAAATTGCAAGTCTTCCGCCACTCGATCGAGTCCGTCGGGATCGGGACTGGCAAAGGGGGAAAGAAAAACGGCGATAATTAGGGAACATACTAGGCCAATCAGAAAAAATCGGCTATTTCTGCGAATATTCATCGACTTAATTGGTTTATTGACGAGAAGCTTAGGAAGGGGAAACAGAAGTATTAACGGAATGGGGCGGATTGTAGAGGAGATCGGGACGGGTTCGCCAGATATAACCGACAGCGAAAACGGTAATCACCGCTTCCCCGATACCGATGAGGATATGCCAAGATAACATGGCCACAAGGGCGACTAAAGGCGGTACAGTCCCCGATAAAGCCAATTGCAGGGCGCAAGCTAACGCCGCCACCACCACACTTGTCCAAGCGGCCAGGGCAACAGCGATCGCCATACTGCGCCAACTATGAAAACCAAGGGCTTTTCTAATCCCCAGATAGAGATAATAACCGCCAAACGTGCCGATCAGACCCATATTGACGATATTCGCCCCTAAAACCGTTAAACCACCATCTTGAAAAAATAAAGCCTGAACGATAAAAACCACCGCCATCACCAGAGAACCCGCCCAGGGACCTAGTAAAACCCCCGCCAGAGTCCCCCCTAATAAATGTCCTGAGGTTCCCCCCGGAATGGGAAAATTAATCATCTGGGCGGCAAAAATAAAGGCGGCACAAACTCCCATTAAAGGTACAGCCCGTTCAGCGTAGTGACCGCGCACTTTTTTAAGAGAAAAACCAATCAGGACAATGGCAATTATCCAAGTAAATAGACTCACCGATGGACTCAAAAAGCCGTCAGGAATATGGAGGGCGAGATAAGGGGTGAGGAGAGGGTGAAACAAACCAACTCCCAAAAAATTAACAGACATTAAAACTCAGTCTCCTTGGCAATTTGGGTTAAAGATTTTAATAGAATTGTTTCGCCAGGACGGAAAAGTCCTATCTTCTAGTAGATAACTAACCGCTTCATTCTACAATGCTCTCTCTGGGGATTTAACCCCTTTAGCTTCTTAAGAATTTCTGTTATTTTTTTGGTCGTCAGGGTTCAGGGTTCAGGGTTGAAAACTGGGAGCATCTCACATTTTCCCTAAGCATAAATACTTAATTTCCCTTAAATGATACCAGTCCAAAATTTCAATCCTTTCCTATTCCTCACCGATTTAACCATTGATCCTCCTCGATATTAATTGGCCTCCCTTCAACTTGTACTATATTAGGGAATTGAGGGAGATGGGGTAAAAAACCAAAGGAATTAGGAACCATCGGTCCCTAATTCCTGTAGTATATGCCATTGTATCTAACGGGCTTGGAGAGACTCGAACTCCCGACCTTGTGGTCCGTAGCCACACGCTCTAATCCACTAAGCTACAAGCCCTCGTTTTTCTCAACAGTAAACCACTATAGCACAGGTTCATTCAATGACGCAAGAGGGTAAAGAAAAATTATCTCATCTCGATGGCCTTGGCCAGGCCCAGATGGTGGATGTATCGGAGAAAATGCCCACTAAACGCACTGCTATCGCCCTAGGACAAGTGAGAATGCTAAAAACGACTTTTGAAGCCATAGAACAGGGAAATGCGCCCAAAGGTGACGTTTTAGGGACGGCCAGACTAGCCGGAATTATGGCGGCCAAACAAACTTCCTGTTTAATTCCCCTTTGCCATCCCTTACCCCTGCAAAAAATCAATGTTCAGATTATCCCGAAAGCAGAGTTACCCGGCTACGAAATTCGGGCAGAAGTGGTGACAAAATCGGAAACTGGGGTAGAAATGGAAGCTTTAACGGCGGTATCTGTGGCAGCCTTGACTTTATACGATATGGCTAAAGCGTTAGAAAAATCAATCCTGATTGAAAATATCCGTCTGCTGAGTAAAACAGGAGGGAAATCAGATTATGCCAAGGATTCCCTGTTGCCATGAAAACCCGGGTGCATCTCACATTTGCAGAAATACCGACAATCAGCAATTATTAGTAACTCTTAAATTATTACAGATGGGTCAGCGGCTGCGTGTAAGCATCCCACCGAAAAACTAATGCGCGGGGGGTTTGGGGGCGGCGCCACGCCCCCAACGGGGGGTTTGGGGGGTTCTACCCCCCAAAGGCTTGGATTGAGTGGTAAAATCGGAAGTAATGACCGATTTTAGCCGAGAGTGTCCCCGTAAAAATCCCAACTTGGTAGATTGACAAAAATGAGATGCAGCCTAAAAAACCTAAGTAACCCCTTCTAACTTTTCATCGGTCAATTGATATAATTCCTGTAATTTCTCTAATCTGTCGGGGTCTGCTTGCCAAAAACCGCGACCCTGTGCTTCTAACATTCTACCGACAATATTACGGAAAGCTTCGGGATTAGCTTGACGCAATTTTTCCGCCATTTCTGTATCAAAAGCGTAGGTATCGGCTGCCTGATCATACACCCAATCGTCACTAAAATTAGCCGTACCGCCCCAACCAATTAAAGCGGTCATTCTTTGGGAGATTTCGTAGGCCCCACCGGAACCTTGATTAACCATGGCATTGGCCCATTTAGGATTGAGTAATTTACTGCGGTATTCTAATCGCAAAACCTCCTCTAATTTGCGGGGAGTTGTATCATTGGAAAAACTCTCGACAAAACTTGTCATTACCCGTTTACCGCTTTGTTTTTCTGCGGCTAATTTTAATCCTCCCGTGTTGCCGTAGTATTCCTGAATATCGGTTAAACCGTATTCTACCGAGTCAATTTCTTGGATAATACTTTCACTGGTTTTTAATAACTGTTGTAGCACTTCTGGCCGCGCTTGTCCCTTATCTTGACGACCATAACTAAAAACATTACGCTTTTCCCAAGTTTTCGCTAATTCGTTGTCATTTTCCCAATTTCCCTCCACTACTTGGTCATTAACTAAAGAGCCAAAATCCCCGGCAGGATTGGAAAATAAACGAGCGCTGGCATTGTCAATTCCTTGACTTTTCAAGGCTAAATAGTGCTTACGGATATAATTATCATTTTCCGATTCTTCTATCTCGGCTGCCCGCTGCATTAAATCATCCAATAACTCGATAATATTGATAAAAGTATCCCGAAAAATTCCCGATAAATTAGCCAGAATATCGATGCGCGGGTGTCCAATTTCCCCTAAAGGTTTTAATTCATACCTGACAATTCTTCCTGTTCCCTCTTTCACCGGTTCCGCACCGACTAATTCTAAGAGAATACCCAGGGATTCACCCTTAGTTTTAATCACATCTAATCCCCAGAGTAAAACTGCTACAGTTTCGGGATATTTTCCTTTTTCAGTTAAGTTTTGTTCTAGCAGTTTTTTGGCGATTTCCCGTCCGCGGGTGTAGGCTGCGGGGGAAGGCATCCGGTAGGGATCCAAAGCGTGTATATTGCGTCCTGTGGGTAAAACTCCCGCACCATCCCGGAGTAAATCACCCCCCGGTGCCGGTGGTACATATTCCCCATTTAATCCCCGCAAAAGATTAGTTAATTCTTCGCTATTTTGTCCTAATAAATTTTTAATAGCAATGCCTTCTTTAAGCTTTTCATTGGTTGCTTCGTCAGCGAGAATTTGCTGAAATTCTCGCTCAGATAAATCGGTGAAATAAGCATCAAGATAACCTTTTAATTCTTCCTGATTAGGAGCAGTTCCTAGGGTGTGTAAACCCGAAGAAAATAGTCTTTGTTCGACGATTTGTAGGTAATTATACACCTTGACAAAATAATCGGTTAGTGCATAGCGGCTAAATAATTTGGCATTTTCTAAAGTGAATTCTATTCCCTGTTTTTCTGCTTCCAGAAAAGGACAATCTTTAGAGATACCTGTATCAATAATCTTTTGGAGGATACTATCTCTTAAAGCGTAATTTTTCTCAGGATTTTCTCGAAACTCTGCAATCAAATCTCGTAAAATCATCAATTCTTTATATAATCCCGCTCGTCCGTAGGGAGGCACATTATGGGAAATTAACACCCCATAGCCGCGACGTTTAGCTAGGATAGATTCCGAGGGATTATTAGCGGCATAAATATATAAATTCGGTAAATCTCCTAATAAAATATCTGACCAAGAATAACCAGTATTTCCTAGGGGTGAACCGGGCAGCCATTCGACAGTTCCGTGCATACCAAAATGAATGATCGCATCGGTCTTAAAATCTTTTTGTAACCACTGATAAAAGGCTGCATACTGAGGGTGAGGAGTTAAATCTTTTTCAAACATTAACCGCATCGGATCCCCAGCAATTCCTAAAGGTGGCTGTACTCCAATCCAGATATTACCTAACTCAATTCCCCCTAAATGATACTGGTTGCCAACAGTTTTTATCCCCGCATCTTTCAGAGATTTCCAGTGTTTTTCAATGCGAGAGGTTAACAGATAACCTAGCCAATTTTCTAAAGTTTCTATCGATAAACGATTTTGTTTAGAGAGATTTTCATCATCGGCAAATTTAACTTTTTGAATAATTTCTTCCCCGTCTTCGGGAATTGTTCCCACATGATAACCCTGCGCTTGTAAAGCTTGTAAAAACTTAACTAAACTCCGGGGAACATTTAATAAAGCTGCCGTACCAACTGCCCCATAACCCGGGGGAAATCCATAGAGAATGATGGCTATTTTGCGTTCTTGCGGAGGGGTTTTATGTAACTTAATCCAACTGTTTAAACGTCCAGTTAAACGCTGTAATCTTTCGGGGATTAAATAGATAGTTTCCCCCACTAATCCCCCCAGAGGAATCGTATCAATTGCTCCATCTAATTCAGGTAAAGCGTATAGAACCACACTCTGTAAACCACCGATTCCCTGTCTTGTCCAAGAATAAATATCTTGAATCAATAAAGGGGCAGCGATAAGATAAGGAATATTTTTAGCGGACAGAATTCGTTTAGCCACTTCTACCTGTCTTCCTGCTTCCATAGAACCCGCAGGACCCCCCACCAAAGGAAAGCCAATCGTCGAGACAATTGCATCTACTGTCACCGCATCTTCACTTAAAGAAGGAGTTTCAATAATTCCTTTTTTTCTTTGCTGAATTTCGTAGTCTGTGGTTAACCAATCCCGAACAATTGTATGGCCTTCTACTCCGTTAATAAACACGGGTAGGGGAATTAAATTAGCCGTTTCAAAATGACGGATTAATTGATTAATATAGGGTAGTTTACTGATAACGTGCTTCCGATAAAGCAGCACTGCCACCACTGGTTTATCAAGAGATTTATTTTTTTTATACCAAGCTAAATATTCTTGGGGAGTGAGAAAATAACCCTGATAATCGGGGTGTAATAGTCCCTTATTGGGAGTTTCGATAACTTCGGGTATTTCTCGTACTTTTAATCCTAGATATTTTTGGGCAATTACCCAACACATAGCGGCAACATTTTCCGTTCCTCCCGCATTCCAATAACCGTAAATAATTAACCAGTTACGCAAATCTTGAACTTTTTTAGCGGGAATAAATTTCAGTAGTTTCGGACCGGTTTTGAGGAAACTAAGATAACCAGCTAACTTATCTTCTTCCTTGCCACTGGAAAATTTACTCAAGATAAATTGAATTGGTTTTGGCATTCCTTTTGGTTTATCCCCGATGGCAAATTCTCCCAAACGGGTTAAACTCATTAACTCTAAAGCAGACTCAAAAACTAAGCGAATGGGAATCTGTGCCGCTCGTTGCCGCAGCCAAGTAACTTGATCGTAATCGAAGATCAAACTAGCAAAAAAAACGTCGGCAGTGGCTAAAGCTTGCTCGACTATTTCCGGTTCGCTAGTCAAGGATTTATCGCTAAATACTTTTACTTCTAAATCGGGACATTTAGAACTAGCCAACAGGCCCGATTGCCGATATAAATTCCTGTTAAAGGTTTCAAAGCCAACAATTAAAACAATGCTTTTCATAAGAATATATTTTTAGACCAATCAGGGTGGGTTATCCTGCCTGAAAACACCCCCTGAAATGATCATAACGACAAATTAATAATAACTGCCGGATTTGCGATGATGGATAGCGGTTAAACCCTGGTGTAAAACCTTGCCTTTTTCTGCGATCGCATAAATCAGCCAATGATCACCGCACTCCATTCGTTGTTCTACCCGACATTCCAGATAAGCGAGCGCTTCGGCCAGAATCGGCCCACCGTTCTCAGCTTTAGTGGTTTCGATATGAGCAAAACGATCTTCTCCTGGAGTAAAAGGTTTAAGAAAATGCTTCATTAAAGCCAAATGTTGACCTTCTTGGAGGATATTAAGGACAAAAGGCGTACCGCTATAAAGCAGAGACTCGATCGCTCGTTCTTTCGCCACGGCAATAGTCAATCCGGGGGGGGTGAACGTCGCTTGCGACACCCAAGAGGCTAACATGGCGCCGCGCAATTCCCCCAATTCGCAGGTGACGATACAGAGAGAACCCACCAAACGGCCCAGAGCCTGCGATCGCCGATCGCTTTGGGATTGGTTAACATTAGTTTTCGGTTGTCTGCTTTTGCGAGCTTTTTTGACTACTTGAGCGAAATCGGTTCCCGCTTCCTCACAGGTCTTTAAAATTGCCTCCGTGGGCTTAAATTTAACCCGAATTGGCTCAAAACCGAAGCGATAACCGCCATCCCGGAATTTACCTTCCAAAAGATCGATCGCTTCCCCACTCCAACCGTAGGAGCCAAAAACCCCCACCAGCTTGCTTTTATCGCCATTGGACAGGGTAATCCCCAAGGCGGTTTGGATGGGAGTCGGTGCGTGTCCTCCCAAAGTGGGGGAACCAAAGATAAAACCGACACTTTTTTCGATCGCCGTTTTGATCTCGTCTGGTTCGGCGGACTCGGCGTTAATCGCCGTGACTGCTACTCCCGCTTTCGTGATCCCCATCGCGATCGCTTGAGCGAGGGTGGCGGTGTTGCCGTAGGCACTAGCATAAATCAGGGCGATTGTCAACTCTTGGGACTTTTGTACTGCTAACCATTGTTGATAGGAAAGGGTCAATTCGTGCATCCCGTAACGCACCAGAGGACCGTGACCAACGGCATAAAATAAGGGCGATTTAGCGGCTAATTTCTCCAAAGCGTTGTTAATTTGGCTGGCATAGGGAGCCATGAGACAATCGAAATAATAACGCCGATCTTCGTTATAAACGCTCCAACCCTCATCAAAAATTTGGTCGCCACAAACGTGCGCTCCGAATAATTTATCGGTGTAGAGAATATCGGTTTTACTGTCGTAGGTACAGAGTTGATCGGGAAATCGGGGGTTAGGAGTGGGGATAAATTCTAATTGATGGTTTGCTCCTAAATTTAATATTTCTTCCCCCTTGACAACCAACAGATTTAATGCTTCGGTTTCGAGAATTTTTTTCAGGGAAATTGCCCCCGGATTGGAACAAACAAAAGTGACTTGAGGCGCGATTTCTAAAAGTGCCTTGAGGGTGACGGCACGATTGGGGTTAACGTGACCGAGGATAATATAATCAATCGTTTTCGGATCGATTCTTTTAGTTAAAGCCTCTAAAAATATGAACGAAAATGATTCCCCCGGTGGATCAAAAAGAGCGACCTTTTCACCTTTAATCAGATAACTATTGGCGGTGGTTCCCTTTTGTAATCCGTATTCGATCTCGAATTTTAACCGGTCCCAAGTGCGGGAACGAAAGACAAAAGTATCGGCGGCTATCGGTGCTACTTGTACATCTCTCGGTTTGACAATTGCATTATTCATAATTTTAGTTACCAGTTATCAGTTAATTAGTCAAGTAGTTAAGCGGCAACTTGAGGCTGTCATCATTTTTTACTTGGCAAGTTTGGCATCAAAGTCAACACTTGATTTTTGACTAAATACAGCCTTTTATCGCTGGGGACGAGTGGGGAAATTTACAGGTTATCTTGCCAGCCGGAAGGACATCAATATCTAAAGTACACTATCTCTGGGAAGAAACCTAGCTTCTAGCAATTTGTTTGCGAGTAAGGATACCCCTCTGGGGGGATTTGCCAGTCTATTGAGAAATTCTAAAGGGAACGTGATCCCCAGAAGCGAGGTGCTAGTCTGAGGGAAACCCTGCTCTCTTCCTATCAGGCCAAGTTTTTATGAGCTATCAGCACTCGTCTTTTGACTGCACTAGCGCCAATTTTGAGAAAGCCGCTTTGAGTCATTTTCGCACTCTTGTGGCTTTTTTACCGGATAATTGCCGTGTTTACCGGCAAACTTGGGAATTTTCTACGGTTCTCTGTCTCGATTTTCTAGCCTGTTTGCAGGGACTAGCAATCACCCGTCAAAATTTTGCCCATCTAGTTAATGTGACACAAGAACTGGGTTTAGGTCAAGCAATTATTTTGAAAGTAGGCAATAAAATCGTTGAGTGGCATCGTTTAAGCTAAGATTTCAATTTGCGACAATCCCAACATTCTAGAAAAAAATCGGCTCTCTCTGTTCTTTGTGTCTCTGTGGTTTATAACTACCTCTTGCCTGTCCTAACCAAGAAGTTAATTTTGTCCTAAGTAGGGAGGCACAATTATTTGTAGGATGGGTTAGCGGTAGCGTAACCCATGCGGGCGTTGGGTTTAATGCTTCAACCCAACCTACGTTCATTTTATATTTAATTACACCCACCTACTTAAGTAGGTAGGCGTTAAAAATTATCAGATGCCCCCCTTATCAAGGGGAGATCCCCCCGCCTATCGGCACCCCCCTTATCAAGGGGAGATCCCCCCGCCTATCGGCACCCCCCTTATTAAGGGGAGATCCCCTCGCCTATCGGCACCCCCCTTATCAAGGGGGGCAGGGGGGATCGAACCTAAAATCCATTTTTAATTTAATTATAACCAGCTACTTAATTTTTAGGGAAGACGACGGGAATTCATGGTTTCTGCTGGGTTAGTTTCTGCACTTTGAGAGTGGAGTAAGCGAGTTTGTTCGAGGATAGTTTCTAATTCTTCATCCGAAAATTCTTGTACATAGTTTAATTTCACTTCTTCTAGGAAGATAATTAACAACATCTCGATTCTTTCTAAACTGTGACGGGATTGTAATTCCCCAGCGAGAGATTGCCCGAAACGCTGGACTAATTGCTGTAATAAACGTTCAAAAACTTCGTCTTCTTGGGTAATCTTTTCCGCTATGTTAACAAAGGATTGATACAGTTGACTAGATATACGATTGCTCAAGTCAGTTTTTAATCCTTTCATGCCGGGTAATCGCAATAAGCTTTGATAAGCAGGAGTTTGACTGAGAATTTTCTCGATATTGTATTTAATTAAAGCTTCTGCTTCTGGTTTAACTTGCGGTAAAACCTTGTTAACGGTGCTATTAACTACTAACTGAAAAATTTCGATAACTTCATTAGTATCATTGAGATTATTATATCCGCCATTGAGGGATCGATCGAGAATTTTTTCCACTTGTCCCTGTCGAATATATTCCTGAATTTTATTAATGATTCTCAGGACAATTATCTCAGTAATATCTTTAGAAATTAGCGCTACTAAGCCTTTAACTGCCTGTTCTTTAATCAACCTTAAGTTAATGATTTTAACTTGATCTAGGCGAATAACGGTAGGAATAAATCGCAGCCATCTCCAGATAGGAATAAACAGAAAAATATCGTACCATCGCCATAACATAGCCTCCCGCCAACGCAGACCTTTATGAGTGCGAGCAATCCACCAAGTTCTCAGCATAAATTCCCAGAAAAAGATGGTTCCAAAGAAAAAATCGATCGCCTCAAAGTTATCTATCGGTCTCCCATCTTCTCCCAGGGGACGAAAATAATTAGTTTCTATTAAAGGTTGAATTTCTTGATTAAAAAACTTCAACTCTTTTTCCCAGCCATTTTGAATGAGATAATCCCAAGTCCAAAACTTCTGAAAGGCTGCTTTTGCGGAAACATTTTCTGTTTTAAAAACCCGCAAGCGCATTTTATTTTTAATCTTTTCTAAAGTCCCAGTTTTCTCCGCCGAGGCAAAGGGATTATTATCGACCATATTGACACTATTCTGGCGCAAATTTTCTAAAATTTTCTCAATCTCTTGGCGATATTCTCCCAGATTAAACTCTGGGTTAAAGAGTTTTTGATTAATTATTTGATTAAGTTTATTAACCGTATCTAAATATTCACTGGTACTGCGATAGGGTTTAATCCCTTTCACCACATCATACTTAGCAATTCCTTTAACAAAGGGAATTTCTAGGGGTTTATCGGGAGGTATTTGTAATTCTTGAAAGGAAATCGGACCGAGTTTTATTGGTTCATTAAATCTTAATAAAGTTATTTGCAAGCGTCCCTGTAACCAAAAATCTCGCAGGGGAATATAAGTTAAATCGAAAATAACCAGAATATAATTACATAACACCAATAGGGCCATGCAAGTCTCAAAGAGATTACGCGGGGAAAAACGACGGTTTCTGCTCACGGGGTTTTTAGTCAAAGTCATTAGCCTAGAAAGCACACTTTGACTATGGTAAACCGAAAACGCCTAATTTTTTTACCTGAAAGCGATATAAGTAGTTAAAAAAGGAGCGGTTAAACTTAGTTCTGCCTCAGCAATTAATAGATGTAGTCTTCTATTCTGTAATAGCATCCTAGCAGATTCAGTTAAGTAGTTAGCTACAACTTCTTTGGCAAGAACATTTTTATTATAAGTCGGTAAGTTGCAGATTAGCATAAAATCACCCTGAATTGATTTTTATCTGTCAATAAGCCTAGAGCCTCGTAGGGTGTTTTTCCTTGCGTCAACCCAACCTATAATAAGTAGGTGGGTGGAATTAAATATAAAATGAACGTAGGTTGGGTTGAAGCATGAAACCCAACGCCCGCATGGGTTACGCTACCGCTAACCCATCCTACAAATAATTGTGCCTACCTACTTAATTGCTGCTCTCGTAGGGTGTGTTAATAAAGTATTGACAATGTAAATACATCCTGCCTATACTACAAGTATGGATGTCTATTTTGTCCTCAGTGGCATTACTTTTGTTTGGAATGACGAGAAATCTAGGATTAACCCGATCAACCATGACGGTATTACGTTTCAGCAAGCAGCAGAAGTCTTCTTCGATCCACTGCTGGTTGTTGTTGATGCAAGTCGCAATGATGAGGCACGAGATGCGATCATTGGGTTAGATAGACGGTGGAATCTCCTGTACGTCGTTTATATTGAGCGTGAAAACGACATCATTCGGATCATTTCGGCTCGCAAAGCCACACGCAAGGAACGTGAGTATTATGAAAGTTGAGGCATTAAAAAAACGGCTGGAGAGAAATCGCCCTATGACTACAATCACGATTCGTATTCCTGAAGATGTGATTGAAGATTTAAAGCGGGTTGCACCGTTGCTTGGTTTCTCAGGTTATCAACCTTTGATGCGTGCTTACATTGGACAAGGGCTGCGTGCGGATTTGGAGCGTCTAGAGGGAGATACAATTTCTGCTCTCGTTGCTAGTTTGAAGCGTCATGGTGTAAGTGATGAAGTGCTGCAAGAAGCGTTGAGTGAAGTTACTCCGCGTTAGTCTAGGTTTTCAGTTGTAGTGCGATCGCTTGTAGAACATAGAGTTTTATCTGTCGAGGGCGCTTCTTGCGGATAGATTGCTGGAGAGTTTGGAATTCGACACCGATTCAGCGATTGAGTCGATTGAGTTTCTTTAATCTAGCTTTCCAAGAACCAGACTCAGTTTAGTTCATTTGTTCGCTTGTTTCCCTCTATTTTCTCAGCTTACAATATTTTTTTCTCACCCATCAATTTTTCCAGCTTCCCTCAATTTTCTGGGATAAGTCCTCATGTACTATCCTAAATAAATGACTAAAGATTATTGTCAGGAGTGACTTTAAAAATGCGACCAGATTTGCAAGAACTAGAAATCACGCTAGGAGAGTTAAAAAGATTAACCGGATTTAATTGGCAGAGATATCAAAAATCAAAAAGAGTATATCTGTTGCGTCCAATAAGGACAATATTGTTTTTGCAAATGTATTTATTGGGTATGCTAGGTTCATTTTTTGGAATTGGTGCTTTCGGAGTATTGTATGATTCAGGTAACTTTTGGAGTTTTATTTTATGCGCTTTACCCTCTATGTTCTTTTTTTGGCTACTTGCAAGGCTTGGCAACGAATATAATAAAACAAATGTTTTTGGTCAAGAAATCAATCAATATTATCAACTTATTTTAAACATTAATACTTTAGATCAATTAGAAGCAGTGGGTAATCCCGTTAAATTAAATGAAAGAGAGAAAGTTTTAGAAGCATTAAGAATTAATCGGGAAAATCTAGTTCGAGCTTTACAAACAGAACGAATTTTGAGAGAAAATCCCCAATTTAGACCAGAACAATTTAATATTGATTTAAGTGACTTGAGAACCTTACAAGCAACCGAAAAAGCCACAGAATACGGTAGATTTTTAGATGAAGCCTTACAAATTGGTGTTAGCGTACAAACAGAGATGAGAAAACTAGAAAATAAACGTTTGGGTTTATAGTCGGCTCTCCATCTTGTATATCTTGTCGGCTGCATTGAGGGTTAAAATTGGTTCCTTCTAATGGTTGCTAGAAATGGGTTATGATGTTTATGTGTTTAGGCGCTAAAGGAGAAAAATTATGGTACGTTGGTCACTAACCGGATCAGCTTTAGGACAAAAAGGCGCAAAAAAGGGATACTTTGAAGAAACGTCACAAAGACTGAGCTTTGAAGAAACCGTGGATTCTGTCCAAGAACGTAACTTGCGTTATTCCGAGGAAGAAATCGAAGAATCTATCAATGAGGCTATCCGAGAAACTCGTGCTGCGTCTCGTTCTTGATACCAATATTCTAATTTCTGCACTGTTACGCAAAAACACACCGCCTTATCTTCTTTATACAGCTTATCCCTACCTAGGATGAAAATAATTATAAATTTCCTTAGCTAATTGTTCCCCAATTCCTGTCACCTGTTGCAATTGTTCTAGGGAAGCTTCGCGAATATAATCCAGAGAATGAAAATGAGCTAATAAATCTTTTTGTCGCTTAAAACCTAAACCCGGTATCTCATCCAGACGGGAACGGCGACTTTTTTGCATCCTTTGTTGTCGGTGAAAGCTAACAGCAAAGCGGTGCGCTTCATCCCTGACTCGACGCAATAATTGCACTCCGGGTTGTTCCTTATCCGTCTCTAAAGGAGAGGATTCCCCTGGTAAAAAAATCTCCTCTCTCTGTTTAGCTAAACTAACAACTTTTACCTGTTCTAATAAATTCATCTCCCCTAAAACTGTCACCACGGCCGATAATTGTCCTTTTCCCCCATCAATCATGACCAAATCGGGAAAATCATCACTTTCGGCAATATTATCGGGATTTTCGGCATAACGACGGAAACGCCGGCGAATTACTTCTGCTAAACTGGCGAAATCATCGGAATGGCCGATTTTAACCTCGGGATTTTTGATTTTATAGTGACGATAATGTTGATTAGCGGCCACCCCATCGATAAACACCACTCCCGACGCGACTGCATTAGAACCCTGAATATGAGAAATATCATAACCCTCGATGCGGTGGGGTAGTGCCGGTAAATCGAGAATTACCGCTAAATCCTGCAAAGACTGTAAATCCCGGTCGGCGCTTCTTTTCGTCTTTTCTAACTCATAAAGAGCGTTTTTCTCGACCATGGCTAATAAATCCGCTTTACTTTGCCGTTGGGGGACAGTTAACTCGACTTTGCGACCTTTTTTTTCCCTTAACCACCCCGCTAACACCTCACCTTCCGGTAATTCGCAGGGTAACAGGATTTCGCTGGGAATTTCCACCCCTTCCACCGATAAATAATGTTCTTCCAGGACTTTTTGCAGGATTTCTCCCTCGTTTGCTGACTGACTATCGGCAAAAAATCCCAAACGTCCCACCAAACGACCAGAACGCACTTGGAATAATTGTATGCAACAATGCTGCTCGTCCTTAGCTAAAGCGATCGCGTCCCGGGATACGGTATCATCAGGTAAAGAGACTTTTTGATCGGTATTAAGGGCCTGTAATCCGCGAATTTGATCCCTAATCGTGGCCGCTTTTTCAAAATCTAGGTTTTCCGACGCTGCGAGCATCTTTGCCGCTAATTTCTCTAATAATTCTCCCGTCCTTCCCTGAAAAATCATCGCCACTTTCTGCAAGGTTTCCCGATAATCTTGGGGACTAATTAATTTTTGACAAACCCCCGGACAACGACCGATATCATAATTTAAACAGGGACGGTCTTTAAACAGAGGTTGGGGACGTTGACGCAGGGGAAAAGTGCGTTTAATTAGGTGTAAAGTGTGGCGCAGCAGCCTAGTATCGACGTAGGGACCATAATAACGGTCTTTTTGGTTATTTATGCTACGTTTGCGGGTGATAAAAATGCGCGGGTAGGTTTCCGACCAAGTAATACAAATGTATGGATATTTTTTATCGTCCTTGAGGAGAGTATTAAAATGGGGCTGATGTTGTTTAATTAGATTAGCTTCCAGGGCCAAGGATTCTGCTTCCGTGTCGGTGACGATAAATTCAATTTCTGTCACCTGTCGCACCATCAAAGCAATGCGGGGACTGAGGGGTTGACTGGGACGAAAATAGGAACGGACTCTAGACCGGAGTTTTTTGGATTTACCAATGTAGAGAATTTCGCCATTTTGGTCGCGCAGGAAGTACACCCCCGGTTCGAGGGGAATTTCCCGAAGACGATTTTCTAGGCGATCGAGGTCTTGGATTAGGGTAGAGTTAAGATTATTCCCGAACATCTTTTTAAGTAGGTGGGTGGAATTAAATATAAAATGAACGTAGGTTGGGTTGAAGCATGAAACCCAACGCCCGCATGGGTTACGCTACCGCTAACCCATCCTACAAGTAATTGTGCCTACCTACTTATATTAGGGTTTGCGGCAAAAAGTTTGTCTTGGGTGTGGGGTGTGGGGTGTAGGGTGTGGGGTGTAGGGTTTTACCGATTTTCAGGGAAAAAGTCCAGGAATTTTCCCCCCCATTACTCCAATGGCCGGTACTTTTGGATTGCAAAAAGGTCTAAAAGTCTTATCGAACAATGTTTTTAGATTTATTCAGCAAACCCTATGTTAGACAAAAAAATTACGCCAGTGGGTATTAGCTGACGTTTGGCAAGATATTTAGGGCAAATCTTCACAAAAATTAATAGGCTTCTGATTCGATTTGCTTAATCGGGACGAAACACTCTCCCGGGAGAAGAATCGGTTTATTGTTAAAAATCAATTGGCCGCGATGATTGTCGCGGTTAATAGCGACACCGAAAGGACGTTTACTAACTCTGCTATTGAGGGTACAGTAGATGCGATAAATGCGTCTGGCTGCCCGTAAGACAGTAGGATCTAACAAAATTGGGATTTCCATATCGACACGCTGTTGTTCTGTTTTCTCGGATAGGGCCACCATCTCACTCGTCTCCCCACGATTAAATTGACGTATTTATTAAATCAATGGTATATGACGATTTCCGAATTTGTCACTTTTGTTATGATTCTAAAACTTTCAGGATGGCCTGGCCCATAGCTTGGCATCCCACTAAGGTCATACCCTCCGAGAAAATATCTCCAGTACGATAACCGAGATCTAAGACTTTTTCTACGGCTTTTTCCAGCGATACTGCCGCTAAAGGCTGATTTAGGCCATATCTTAACATCATAGCAGCACTGAGAATCTGGGCGATCGGATTGGCCTTATCTTGGCCGGCGATATCCGGGGCCGAACCGTGGACGGGTTCAAAAACTCCCACCCCAGCAGTCCCTAAACTAGCGGAGGGTAACATTCCGATACTACCGGTTAACATGGCCGCTTCATCGGAGAGAATATCACCGAATAAATTGCCCGTGACGATAGTATCAAATTGTTTGGGGGCCCGGACTAACTGCATGGCTGCGTTATCGACGTAGAGATGGGAAAGTTCCACATCGGGATAATTAGCGGCGATTTTCGTCATCCGGTCGCGCCAGAGTTGGGAAACATCAAGAACATTAGCTTTATCGACGGAACAGAGTTTCTTGCCGCGTTTTTGGGCAATTTCAAAGGCCACCTTAGCGATGCGGTCCACCTCCGATTCCAAGTAAACCATGGTATTTACACCGCATTTTTCTCCCGTTTCCGTCTCAAAAATCCCCTTCGGTTGACCGAAATAGACACCCCCGGTCAATTCCCGGACGACCATGATATCCACTCCCTCGATAATCTCCCGTTTGAGACTAGAAGCGTCGATTAATTGCGGAAAAATGGTGGCAGGACGTAAATTAGCAAAAAGACCTAAACCAGATCTTAAGCCTAATAATCCCGTTTCCGGCCTTTGCTGCCGGGGTAAATTATCCCATTTATAACCCCCGATAGCGGCCAGGAGAACAGCATCACTATTTTTACAGGCGCTCAGGGTTGCTTCGGGGAGAGGATTGCCGGTTTCATCAATGGCTGCCCCTCCAATTAAAGCGGTTTGGAAGTCCAACTGGAGGTCAAATTTTTTAGCGATGACTTTCAGTATCTCTACGGTGACAGCGAGGATTTCCGGCCCGATGCCATCGCCGGGTAGTAGGGTAATGCGATACTGTTGCGTCATAGTTCTAGAACGGTAAAATAGGTCAGACTCTTGATTATAACATAGTTAGGGTTGGCTGAAGAAATCTAAAAACCTTGTTGGATAAGGCTTTTAGACTTTTTTCCCAGCAAAAAGTGCCAGCGATTGGAGTGATTGGGGTGAAAATTCCGGGACTTTTTCCCTGAAAATCGGTAAAATCCTACACCCTACACCCAGGAAAAACTTGGCTCTCCTAGGTTTGGTGGGTAAAATGTATTCTAGGATACATTTCTCAAGAGCGAGGGGGTGGAACGAACCACAAAGACACAAAGGACACAAAGATCGATCGATCCTATGTAAGTTAAACTAATCACACAGAACCTAGAAGAGCCAAAACTTTTTGCCGCAAACCCTAATTAAAGGGGCAGTTAATCCCCAATAACTACACTAATTCCACATGGGAATCATCCCCAATCATAAAGCGTAAAGCTTTTGGACGTTGGGGAGCAATTTCTAATTTTGCCCGTCGTCCAATCACACTATCAACTATGCGCTGATGAATGCCAATAATCGTGGCATCTTTGAGAATTACACTGTGTTCTATGTCGGCATCAATTAATTTTACTCCATTAGCGATACTACTATATGGACCGATAAAACAATTCTCAATCTGACAATTTTCTCCAATAATGACAGGACCGCGAATGGTACTATTAATAATTTTACTACCCTGACCAATTTGTACGCGTCCGATCACCTGACTATTAGGATCAACTTCTCCTAGTAAAGCAATTTCTAGAGAGGTATCTAGGATAATCCGATTTGCTTCTAATAAATCATCTTTTTTACCCGTATCTAACCACCAACCCAGTAGTTTATTGGCTTCTACTGCTTTATTTTGATTGATTAATTCTTGGATAGCGTCGGTAATTTCTAACTCACCCCTGGCCGATGGTTGAATAGATGCGATCGCTTGGTGAATGGTGGGAGCAAAAAAATAAATCCCCACCAAAGCTAAATTTGAGGGGGGTTCTTTGGGTTTTTCGACTAAGTATAAAACTTTGCCGGTTTCATCTACTTTTGCCACCCCAAAAGCACTAGGATTAGACACTTTTCGCAGGAGAATTAAAGCATCAAGGGACTGTTTTTGGAAAGAGTCTAAAAAGGGCGATAAATCATCCTCAATTAGGTTATCACCCAAGTACATAATAAAGGGGGAATCTCCTAGGAAAGATTGGGCAGTTTTAACCGCGTGAGCTAATCCCGCTGGTTGTTCTTGGCGAATATAAGTTATCTTAGCCCCAAACTGTTCACCATTGCCCGTGGTCTGACGAATTTCTTCCCCGGTTTCGGGACTGATAATAATGCCAATATCGGTAATTCCTGCGGCCACAATTGACTCGATTCCATACCATAAAATCGGTTTATTGGCCACGGGAACTAACTGTTTTGCCCCAGTATAGGTTAGGGGACGTAACCTCGTACCTTTACCACCGGATAAAATTAGTGCTTTCATAGTTTTAAAGATTAAATATTTGGGTGAGCATAGCTTTGAGGGAATCTCGCCAATAGGGAGGAATATAATCCAATTGTTGCGAGATTTTTTGACTGGAAAGAACCGAATAGGCCGGACGCACTGCTGGGGTAGGATATTCAGCAGTAGTAATGGGAATTACTCTCTGAATTTTTAAGGGAATACCGCTTATTTTTGCCTCCTCAAAAATCGCTTTAGTTAAATCAAACCAACTGGCGACACCGCTATTAGTAAAATTATAGATTCCTGGGGGATTATCGACATTAATTAGAAGGTGAGTAATGGCCGTGGCGATATCTTTTGCCCAAGTGGGACTTCCCACCTGATCAACAACTACTTTTAACTCCTCTCTTTCCTTGCCTAATCTCAGCATAGTTTTGACAAAATTACTTTTGCCATAACTGCCGTAAACCCAAGCAGTCCGGAGAATAATTGCCTGAGAATTAACAGTTTTAATTTCCTCTTCTCCCCTTAACTTTGATTGTCCATAAACCCCTAAAGGATTAGTCAAATCGGTTTCTAGATAGGGGGTATTTTTCCGACCATCAAAGACATAATCGGTAGAAATATGGAGAAATTTAGCTTTAATTTTCTCGGCAGATTCCGCCATGATTTTTGGAGCTATAGCATTGATAGAATAGGCTAAATCTGGTTCGGTTTCGGCTTTATCCACTGCCGTATAAGCGGCGGCATTAACCAGATAATCGGGGTGAATTTCCCTAATTAACTGGCTGATTTTTTCCGAGTTAGTTAAATCTAGTTCTTCTCGACCGATACTAATAACTTCGCCCAAGGATGGTAAAGTTACTTGTAACTCTTGTCCCACTTGACCTTTAGCACCAATTAATAAAACTTTTTTCATCGTCTTTAGGGGAAAACTTCCACGGATTTAAAGGGTTGTCCAGCTTGGTCTTTAGGGGAGAGAATCGGCGGGGTATCTAGGGGCCAATCAATCCCTAAATCGGCATCATTCCATAAAATAGTTTTTTCGTATTGGGGATAATAATAATTAGTGGTTTTGTAGAGAAATTCGGCTCGTTCGGAGAGGACTAGAAAACCATGGGCAAAACCTTCGGGAACCCAGAAAATACGTTTATTTTCCGCACTTAAAATACAGCCTACCCATTGCCCAAAAGTGGGGGAACTTTGACGCGCATCCACTGCCACATCAAAAACACTACCGCTCACTACTCGCACCAGTTTACCCTGGGGATTGGGGATTTGATAATGCAATCCTCGCAGGACATTTTTTAGGGACATAGAGTGATTATCCTGGACAAAAGTGGTATTAACCCCAGTTTTTTCTCGAAAATCTTTCTGATTAAAACTCTCCAAGAAAAAACCTCGATCGTCTCCGTAAACTTGCGGTTCAATGATTAAAACATCAGGAATTTCCGTCGGAATAACTTTCATAAAATCGGAGACAAGATAACTTTTGCGGGTAGTCTAGCACAAAAGGGTATTTTTTTCTAAATTTTTTTATTAATCTTTCCCCGGTAACTGAATAATGATAAGATGAGCCTAACTTAGTTAGAGCATAAACGACGTGGTACAAGTCTCTACACACACCGCTACTCAATCTATCCCCGTGGAGGGAGAAGCCTTAAAAAACTGGTTACAGACTAGGGCTAATCAGATTATCGCCGGCGATCGACTCAGTAAGCAAGAGGCCCTAGCTTTAACTGCGATCGAAGGTCAGGAAAATATCTTCAGCTTATGTGAAGCTGCCGATCGCATTCGTCAGGCCTGTTGTGGCAATACGGTGGATTTATGTAGCATAATCAACATAAAATCGGGAAGTTGTTCGGAAAATTGCAGTTTTTGTTCCCAATCCGCCCACCATCCCGGACAAGATTCGCCTATCTACGGTTTAAAAAGTCGCGAGGAAATCGTCAGCCATGCGAAAGCGGCAGCCGACGCGGGGGCCAAACGCTTCTGTTTAGTTAGTCAAGGTCGGGGATTAAAGTACAATAGCCCCAAATCGCAGGAATTCGAGGAAATACTGGCCACAGTTCAAGAAATCATCGAAACCGCCAAGATTAAACCCTGTTGCGCCCTAGGAGAGTTAACCCTCCCCCAAGCGCAAGCCTTAAAAGAAGCCGGAGTTACCCGTTATAATCACAATCTGGAAGCTTCCGAGAATTTTTATCCTAACGTGGTCTCCACTCACAGTTGGCAGGATCGGGTAGAAACGGTAAAAAACCTGAAAGCTGCGGGAATTCAAGCTTGTACGGGCGGAATTATCGGTATGGGGGAAAGTTGGACTGATCGCATTGATTTAGCTTTTTCTCTGGCGGAATTAGAAGTGGAATCAGTGCCGATTAACCTATTAAACCCCAGAAGTGGCACCCCTCTAGGTCATTTACCCAAACTGGATCCTTTTACTGCCCTAAAAGCGATCGCTATTTTCCGGTTTATTTTACCCCAACAAATCCTTCGTTATGCCGGGGGACGAGAGGCGGTGATGGGAGAATTGCAAAATCTGGGGTTAAAATCGGGAATTAATGCTATGCTGATTGGACATTATTTGACCACTCTAGGACAACCCCCCCAACAGGATCAGGCGATGTTGGCTGATCTTAGTTTAATAGGAGGAGAAGCCCCCATCCCCGGTGAATACCAACCCTAACAGGCAACCTAAATCACGTCGAGGAGGAGAATCTCCGCCGCGGCGCACTTCCGCATCGGTTCCCAATGAGTTAATCTGGGCCTTGATTGGTTTGTTGCTGACAATTTTTAGTACATTTGTTCCAGTAAGCCTAGCTAGTTGGTCGGCTGCGGGTCTATCTTCGCAAAAACTAGGCATAACTTACCAAATTGGCGCAGTATTGTTAACGGGCTGTCTGGGGGGCAAAAATGCCGGGCTTCTTGCCCAGGTGGCCTATATTTTTCTCGGTTTAACTTGGTTGCCTGTGTTTGCTCAGGGTGGGGGAATAGGTTATCTGAAAGAACCCAGTTTTGGCTATATTTTAGGCTTTATGCCGGGGGCATGGCTGTGTGGTTGGTTGGCTTTTCGCTGGCGCGCCAAGATAGAAACCCTGGCTTTAAGTGCCTTTGCCGGTTTGTTAGTGATTCATCTGTGCGGTTTATTATATATGCTGGGATTGTCGATTTTTCAGCCCCAAGCTAGTCAAATCACCTTTCCCGATAGTTTGCCCACCCTATTTATGAATTATTCAGTCTGGCCATTTTTAGGGCAGTTAGTAGTAATTTGTGTGGTGGTAATTATTGCCTTTTTCTTCCGTAAATTATTATTTTATTGATGCCACAGCCAATGTTAAAAAAGAATCGCTGGTTTTGGATAGTGGCGGTTATTGGTCTAATTTTAGACCAAGTAACTAAGTATATAACCGTGCAGAGTTTTGAGCAAATTGGTGATACTTTCCCGATTATTCCGGGGGTTTTTCATTTCACCTATGTGATTAATACCGGGGCGGCTTTTAGTGCTTTTCGGGGCGGTGTTGGTTGGCTAAAATGGCTATCCTTATTAGTTAGTTTGGCATTAATGGCTTTTGCTTACTTTGGACCCCATTTAACCCGTTGGGAACAATTGGCCTACGGTTTTATTTTAGCAGGGGCTTTCGGCAATGGTATCGATCGCTTTTTGTTTGGTTATGTGGTGGATTTTCTCGATTTTCGATTGATTAATTTTCCTGTTTTTAATCTGGCTGATGTCTTTATTAATATCGGTATTATTTGCCTATTAATTTCGACTTTTCCCCACAAGTCAAGGGTCCCGTAGGGGCAAAACATTCGAGCCATAACCTATCGCTGAAACCTTAGATTTCCTATCCGAATGCTTCGTCCTTACTTTGCATCGATAATACTAATATTCCCATTAAGAAAATTCTGTTTAATAGTGCGGCGTTATTTCGCCCACTTCAATAGCCCTCCAGTTGTGTCGTGGCGCGGTAACGTAAGAGTTCTACTAGGGCTGCCGGTTGAATTAAGGTTTCAGTCATCGTTGTTATCGGGCTTATTGGCGCTATTGTATAGAAGTTTTAAGATATTTGCCGATGGCGCTAGGATAAAGTGCGAAAGGCGATCGGTCAAGGTATAGGATTAAGTTATTGGTTATAATTAAATTAAAAATGGATTTTAGGTTCGATCCCCCCTAGCCCCCCTTGATAAGGGGGGAAGCCGAAGGCGGGGGGATCCCCCTTGATAAGGGGGGTGTCTGATAATTTTTAACGCCTACCTACTTAAGTTATTGGTTAAAATCCCCCCGCCTTATCTCTGCAATTGTGAGAAAAAGCTATAATTAATCAATCCTAAAATACCGGGAAAAAGTCATGACAGCCCTAGACATTATCCCAGATGTCACCTATCCCCCCACAGATTTA
>NZ_JBHFLL010000011.1:0-3270 GCF_041928595.1 Microcystis sp. BLCC-F209 | reverse complement strand
GCAACGCTCACAACTTCCCCTTAGACTTAGCTAGTGGTGAACAGGCTCCTGTAGCTCTGACTGCTCCTGCTATCAATGGTTAATTCCTAGTCTGAACGAAAAGGCACTCCCGCGAGGGGGTGCTTTTTTGTTGTTAGAATTGGGGAACAATGAAAAACGCTGCAAAATGCTTATTCTCAAACAATCATCATTATGACCGCTCTCACTGGAAAATATACTCTTAGTCAATATTTTGAGCGGGAAATACAATCCCAAACTCGTCATGAATATCTGGATGGAAAAATTATTGCTATGACAGGAGGGACACCGACTCATAATCGCATTATTAGTAATTTATTGGTGGCTTTATATACTGGACTAAAGAATCAACCCTATGCCGTTTTTGTCACCGATCAGCGTTTATGGATACCTGAGCGTCAAATAGCCACCTATCCTGATATTATGGTGATGCCTGAACCTCTCACTTATCAAGAAGGACGCAAAGATACTTTAATTAATCCTGTTTTAATCGCTGAGGTTTTGTCTGCTGCAACGGCAAATTACGACAGAGAAGAAAAGTTTGCCGCTTATCGAACCATTGCAACTTTTCAGGAATATTTATTGATTTCTCAGGAAAGACTTTATATCGAACATTTTCAAAAGGAAGGCGATTGCTGGGTGTTTACAGCTTATGAATCTGATAGGATAATTCATTTAAACTCTTTGCGAGTTGAGGTGGAGATAGCAGATATTTATAACAAGGTAATCTTTAGTTAAAGCTTTAAATCTGAAGCTTTTGTTATCATTAAACTAGACTAATCTTGGTCAGGAGTTAATTTTATGATATCCTCTCAAATTATTGAACTTGAACAAAAGTTACGAGATTTTTCGTTTGAAGATAAACAATGGTTATTAGAACAGTTACACAAGCATTTAGAAGGTTTAAAAGAAAATGTAAATAGAAAACAGGCCAAAGATTTGATTATGGAAACATTAAATGAGGTTCAAAATATGCCCGATAATTGTTATCATGAAGTTTGGCAAAAATTTGATGACGCTTGTGTGAGAATTTCAGGAAACTTAGAAGAATCTGATTTACTATGATGTTTGCTCAAGATTCACCTCTTGTTATTCTTGATACTTCGGTTTTTCTTTCAGCTTTGTTAAGTAAAAATCCTAACAGTGCGCCTTGTCAAATTATTCGTTATTGGCGGGAGGGTAGATTTAAGTTAGTTATTTCTCCTCAATTATTGGAGGAATTGGTTGAAAAACTATTACTGAAAAATATTGACAGAAATGATATTAAGGAGATTTTAACGGCTATTTTTTATACTGCTATCAAAATTCAAGGTATTTATCAAGCAACGCTACTCGCTCAGGTTGATCCAAATGATAATATGTTTTTGGCAGCCGCTTACGAAATAGGTGCTGATTATCTAGTTTCTTTAGATAAAAAACACATTTTACCGCTAAAGCATTATCATCATACACAAATTTTGTCCCCAAATTTATTCTTACAAGTCTTACAAAATAGTTAAAGGTAAAAAGGCGATCGCGTCTATTTGTAAAGAGATAATCCTAATCGTTAGGATTTCTTTTAAGATAGGATTTAAACACAGGATTAATAGGAAAATAGGACGAGGTTTCTGATGGTAATTTATCCAGTAAACAGCGTCTTATTAATGACTGAATAGTTGCCCAAAATTCAGAAGTAGATAAGTCAAGATTAGCAGTTTTGGGAAACTTTTCTACCGCTTCAGTTTGATTAGCTAACCAGTGTATCACCTTTTTTTCTGTTGCGGATAAACGCTGTAAATGACATTCGATCGAGTCTTCCATATCCCCCAAATAAATTTCATTGTTCATTTGTTCTAAAAATAAGGATACTTCTCCATCAAATAGTTCAATAAGGGTTGAGGAGATGATATTTAACCAGTTAGGATGACCTTGATAAAGTTCGCTCAGTTCCGTCCATTTCTCCTCACTTTTTAAACCGTATTCTTTGAAGATTTCTTCAAATTCTGTTGTGAAACCTTGCAGGTATAAAGTTTTAATTTTATCGGATTTTAAGGTAACAAAATCTCTGGGAAGTTCCCAACTAATTAAAATCAAACAACTTTGATGAGATAGGGTAGCAATTTGCTGAAAAAATTTATGATAATCCTGACAGTCGGGTAAATATTTACCTGCTAATTCCCCCGGTTTAAAAATATTCTGCACATCATCAAGAATAATTAAACAACGATAGGAGCTTAGATAATCTATTATATCAGGTAAGGGGGTTGATAGAGATTGGGCGAAAAACTGTTTTAGATCATCCTTGAGAGCGATTAATTGAGGAATATTTTCCAGACTGCGGTAAATAATATAATCAAATTGTGGGGCAATTTCTGAAATTAATTTAAGGGTTAAAGCTGTTTTTCCAATTCCACTTAACCCATAAATAGTAATTAATCGAGTTTTATTATCTAGCCATTCTTTTAAGGTAGATAGTTCTAAATCGCGTCCATAGTTACACCTTAATTCAGGAGCTTTTGTTAGGTTAATTATTGGGAATTGATGATCATTATCTGGAAAATTTGAAGACTTTTTTAAGTTGTTTTCTGAGTAGGGATTATTTTCTCTACAGACATTAACATGATGATTTCTTATATTATTATGTGGAGAGTTAACAAAATTATAAATAGTAGATGAAGCTTTATTTTCTAAAATAGAACGAACATTAGACTTTTTTATATCTTCTTCAAAAACATCAGATAACAGTTGCCATAACTTCCATGCTTCTTTTTTTATATGGTCATAACTGCGCTGATTATCTTTGGCAATTTCTTCATAATCTTGATGTTCCCAAATACCCTGTAAGATGGATTCTTGCAATGAATCAAGATGTTTACCGGTTTTCTCTAATACCTGTTTATCTGTCCATTCTAAAAGGGTTTGAATATCCATATAAGTAAGCGATAGAACATTTGTATTGCTGGTTGGGATAAGGGAACATATTTTAGTTTTCTCGTTTTTTTATCAGACTAATAATCATTTTACTTTACTTTTGCAAAAGATCAATGTATTGCCTACGAACATTTTACCCCATAAAGTCGGGAAGGGCAAACTGTCATACCAAATTCGCCTTAGAAAGTAAAGCTTGTAGTCATATTACTCGTAGGGTGCGCTCTTCAATAGCGTAACGCACCAATTTAATAATAGAGGTGGTGCGTTACGGCGAATTATTAATTTTGGTTTTTTGACTAAATTGATAGCCGCCTAACGCACCCTACACTCTACGGACTCGTA